>DAOWGR010000116.1 GCA_030637365.1 Elusimicrobiota bacterium | reverse complement strand
GATAGAAACCGATACTGAGAGCTATCAATATCCGTATACCAATATCAAAACCCTTGAAATAGCGGCAAGACTTCTTCAGACGGGTTTTGATTTTTCAAGGATTAATGATTTGCTTTATTCAACGCGGGCTTTCCGATCTCTTAAGATTTTGGGAAAGGCGCTTTTAAGCATGCGACTCGCTTTTTCGGATAAAGCGGTTTTTTTAACGCTTACCAATGATGATTTTAAGGAAACAAACGCTTTTCGCGAGCATACTGAAAGCATTATAAATTATGGAATGATGGTTCCGGGCGTGAAAATTTCCGTTTTATTCAGTCAAGAAGCTCGCCGAGTCAGCATTACTTTTCGTTCAAAAGGAAATATTGATGTAAGCGTTTTAGCCAAGAAATTCGGCGGCGGGGGTCATAAACATGCGGCTGGTTGCAAATCAAATCTTTCTTTGGACATAATTGAGAAAAAAATAAAAAAAGAAGTGGCAAAAATTTTAAAAAAATAAAGCTCGCCCGGTTTGCCATGGCGCATGGCGTGGAAGTTTGCCGTTTTCGCGAAGGGGAATAAATTCTTGGTTATTATGAAAAAAATCGCGCGAGACATATCCGGTATTTTCCTTTTTGATAAGCCTTCTCAGGCAACTTCTCACGGGATTGTTAAGCTTTTTAGGGAAAAGCTCAAAATAAAAAGAATCGGTCATAGCGGAACGCTTGATCCGATGGCAACGGGTTTACTGGTTGTTCTTGTGGGGGCCGCCGCCAAATGTCAGTCTGAAATTCAAAATTACAATAAAGTTTATAAGGGTATTGTAGAGCTTGGCATTGAGACGGATACCTGGGACAGAGACGGCAGGATTTTAAAGGAGTGCGAAGTGGGAGATGTAACTCCCGCTTCTTTAAAGCGAATTATCGCTTTTATGACAGGTAAAATAGCGCAGAATGTTCCCCCGTTTTCAGCTGTTAAATATAAGGGAAAGCGTCTTTATAAGCTCGCTCGCAGAAATATGGCTGTGCCGATAATAAAAAGGCAGGTTAATGTAAAATGGCTTAAATATTCATATAGAAAGCCTTTTTTGCGTTTTAAAATTGAATGTTCTTCGGGCACATATATTCGTTCTATCGCGCATGAAATGGGAATAAAGCTTGGTTGCGGCGGTCGCTTGTCCGAGTTGCGCCGCGAGAATGTCGCGTCGTGGAGCGTAAAGGAAGCTTTGGATGCGGATTTTTTAGAAAAATCTTCTTATGAACAATTAATTTCCAAATTAATAGCCGTTCCTTCAGATTTGGAATACAGATAATATGCCGAATTATATTACGATAGGCACTTATGACGGAGTTCATCTCGGTCATCAGAAAATCATAAAAGCCGCCGTTAAAGAGAGTTTAAAGCGCGGCATGAAAAGCACTGTGCTTTATTTTCCCCTTTCTCCAAGATTTTATTTTTCAGGAAAAAATTCAAATTGTCTTATTACACTGCCCGGAGAGAGGGATTTGCTGTTGAAAAATATGAGGATTGACAGATGTGACAGCGTGGTTTTTGACGCCAGTGTCGCGGCTATGAGCGCGGAGGATTTTTTTAATAATATTATTATCGGCCATTATGACGCGCGCGGCATATGCGTGGGGCATGATTTCGTGTTTGGAAAAGACAGAGAAGGAAATTTAAATTTTTTAAAAAAAATATGTTTAAAAAAGTCAAACCATTTTAAGCATATGACTTTTGTTAATTTTGAAAACCATAAAATATCTTCTTCTTTAATAAGGCGGCAATTAACCTTAGGCAACATTGAAGACGCAAATAAATGTTTGGGGTGGAATTATTCAATAACGGGAAAAATAATAGAAGGCGCGCGCATAGGGAGGATATTGGGGTTTCCGACGGCAAATATTGATGTTCCGGATTTAAAAATTATTCCCCCCGGAGTTTTCGCGGTGAAAATCATGTTGGATGGCGATATTTATAATGGAGTCGCGAACGCCGGCTATCGCCCCACCATAGACAAATCAAAATCCCATTTGATTCTTGAAGCGCATATTTTTGATTTTGACAAAATGATTTACGGCAAAACTTTAAGAATTGAATTTTTAAAAAGGCTTAGAGGCGAGAAAAAATTCAGTTTGAGTGAAAGCTTGAAAAAGCAGATAACCGAAGATGTAAGCGTGGCGAAAAAGTATTTTAACAGAGTGGAGAGTTTAGAGTAAACGACACTAACTTTATGTTAGTATTGGTTTTTTTCTTTTAATAAACTTTCCCGAAGGTTTTGAAGGATTAATCAATTCTCCGTTTTTTGCCTTTATGTCTCCTCGCAAAATCGTGTATTTTGGAAAACCGTATAATTTCATTCCCTGATAAGGCGACCAATCACAGTTATGCTTTAAATTTTTGAAATCCGTTTTTTGAATTTTTTTTGGGTCTATAATGGCAAAATCGGCATCGGAGCCTTTTTGGATAGTCCCCTTTTGAGGATATAAGCCCATTATTTTTGAAGGATTTAATGACATTAACTTTACCAATTGAAGTAAAGTTATTTTTTTTCTTTTTACGCCATGAGTATAAATAAGCGGAAGCAAAGTGGCCGAACCGGGAAGTCCCATGCGCATTTTTTTTATATCTTTGGCATATTCTTTTTTTTGCGTTATTGAGAAAGTGCAGTTGTCCGTGGCTATTACTCGCAATGTTCCTTCTTTTAAATTTTTCCAAAGAGTTTTAGAATCTCTTTTTGTTCTTATCGGCGGACATGAGGCAAAGAGATAGGCGTTTTCGGTTTTTAAATTTTTACGATTTAAAATAAGATATTGCGGACAAGTTTCACCCAATATGGATTTAAATTCTTTTAATTCTTTTTTTATGATTTCAGCGGAACGGCCGCTTGAAAGGTGGACAAAATATACCGGCGCTTTTGCCGCTTTAGCGCAAGCAATGGCCCTTTGTACGGCGTTCCATTCACTGTAGTCCGGCCTTGATAAATAATGCGCCGTAATCGCCGAATATTGTTTATTATTATATTTTGAAATTAAAAGATCTATTGTTTTTCCGCTTTCAGCGTGCAGGCATATAAGAGCTTTTTCTTTTTTTGCCGCGATGAAAGCGTTTAATAAATCCATATCATCGCTCATTAAGCCTCGCGATTTATAGGCCATAAACATTTTAAAAGAAGGCGCTCCGCTTTTAATCAGTTCTTTCATTTGAGCTTCGGGATTTTTAAGTTTTTTCCACGAAGGTATTATGCAGTGGAAAGAATAGTCGGTATGCATTTTGTTTTTTGCTTCTTTAAGCCTGTTTAAGAGCCCTTTTTTAAGCCTGCATCCCGGAGGTTGACCGGTATAATCAATAACGGTCGTAACGCCTCCCGTTATTGCCGCGGCCGAGCCGGATAAAAAATCATCGCTGGTTTTCCCCCCTTTTTCAAGATGAAGATTATAATGGACATGAGGGTCAATGATTCCCGGAAGAACGATAAGTCCTTTAGCGTCTAAAATTTTCAGGTTTTTTAGATTGGGTTTCAGTTTACGGGTTTTTTTGGATATGTCCGCTATGCGGCCGTTTTTAACTAAAATATCGGAAATTTGAATGGAATTTTCAAGAACAATCTTTCCGCCTTTTATAAGCAGATTGCTCGGCATTAGTCTGTATTGCTTTCAGTTTGAGAAGGATTGGTTTCTTCGGTTGCCGCGTTTGCGGCTGCGGAAGAGACGGTTTGAGCGTTTATTACTATATAGGCTAATAATGTCGCGGCCATGAAAGTAAAACCGGTCATTATTATCCATGCCCATCTAATGCGCGGATCGGATTCGGTTTGCATTACAACATAAATTAAGTAAACGAGAAACGATGAGGAAAATGCCCAAAACATTCCGAACAATGATTTTATTATTAAAGCCATATATATGATTTTATAGATTTAATATAAGAAAAGCAAGAGAATAGAGAGTAGAAAGTAAAGAGCAGGGAATAGGAAATTTTTATGCTTGCGGCTTGTGACTTGCAACTTGAGACTTCCCATTCTTCCCACGGAGGAATGGGAATTTATGCTTCGAAAAACTCTTTATGAATGATTTTGAGGAGTTTTTCCCCTTGGAAGAAATCGGTTGTTATTTCTATTTTATGAGCGGTGGTTTTTATTTTTTTTAAGATTATTTGTGATTCTTGAGATATTTTTCCAATAAGCGGAAGAATGCCCGCATTGTCTTTTAAGTTTTGTCCGATAATATACACTTTTGCCAAGTTGGAGCTTCTTCTTAAAGTCACGCACGCCGGGGTATTTTTTTTCTTGAGCCCGGTTTTTTAAAACTTACGATAGTTCCGGCCTGTTCGTGGAAAGCTGAGCGTATATGAAGTTTTATCTTATGAGTTTTCGCGAAATCAATAGATTTCAATTGCCGGACTTCAAAGCCGCATGATGAAAGTTCTTTAAGTTCGGTATAGGTAATATGTTTTATTTTTTTTGCTTTTGGATGTATTGAAGGATTTGTCGTGTAAATTCCTTTGACATCGGTATAAAGCTCGCAAATTTCCGCTTTGAAAGCTTTGGAGAGAGCGATTGCCGTTAAATCCGAACCGCCTCTGCCAAGCGTGGTTATTTCGCCCAACTTATTTATGCCTTGAAAACCCGCCACTACCGCTATCAATCCTTTTTTTAGAGCCTTTTTTATGTTTTTTGTTTTTATTTTTAATATTTTCGCTTGGTCATGCGCATTATTTGTTATTATTTGGGCTTGCCAAGCATTGAAAGAAGCGGCTTTTGTTCCTTGCTTGTTTAAAAACATTGCCATAAGAGAAACGCTTATTTGTTCTCCCGCTGTCAGAAGAGCGGATAATTCCCTTTGTATTGGTTTTTTTGTCGGATTATTTATTCCGATTGTCCGTTTGGCGAGTTCGCTTAAATCATTGGTGATATTCGCCGGAGCTGACAGGACAAGAATTACGGCATTTCCTTTTTTTCCCGCGGAAGCGGCTTTTCCTGCGGCGATTTTAATTTTTTCAATTTCAGCGAGGGAGTATCCGCCGAATTTCATTATAATTGTTTTCATGGGATATCTTGGTTAGAAATCAGATGAAAGAGAATGAAAGTTAAAGGCTAATTAAGGAATTTTATTTGGTTCAATAGTCCTCGGTGTTTCTTGCCTCTGTCTTTTTACTTCTCCCAGTGTAGCTTTGCGCACGGGGAGAACATCCTGGGAATCTTCCAGATTCCTAAGGGTGCCTCTTTTTTTTACACCATAGTCGCCGTTACTCTTATAATTTCAGAAAGAGTCGTAATGCCGTCTCTGGCTTTGACTATGCCGTCCATAAGAAGCGTCTTCATTTGACCTTGTTCTATGGCGGTTCTTTTTATCATATCCGTAGGACTGTGATCGAGCACTTGTTTTCTTATTTCTTCGTTCATCAGCATAAGTTCAAATATGCCGGTTCTTCCGAGATAGCCGGTATTTCTGCATTTTATGCAGCCTTTTTCAACTTTATAGGTTGCGCCCGGCTTCAGGATTAATTCACGAACCAGTTTAGCTTCCACCGAATCCATGTTTTTTACAAACTCATTTACTACCGTTTCCGAAGGAGGAGTCGCTTTTTGAGCGCAATGAGGACATACCTGTCTCACAAGTCTTTGAGATATGGCGCCCAGCATTGAAGAGGCTATTAAAAAAGGCGGCACGCCCATTTCAAAGAGCCTTTCTATTATGCTCGGAGCGTTTATCGTGTGGATTGTTGTAAACAGCAAATGGCCGGTAAGAGCGGATCTTAAGCTTATTTCGGCTGTTTCATAATCTCTTATTTCTCCCACCATTATGACATCGGGATCCTGCCTTAAAACTGTTCTTAAACCTTCGGCCCATGTGAATCCCGTTTTTTGGCTTATTTGCGATTGATTAATGCCTTCAAGCCTATATTCGACGGGATCTTCAAGGGTTATGATATTTATCATCGGAGTGCTTATATTTTTTAATAACGCATAGAGAGAGGTGGTTTTTCCGCTGCCGGTTGATCCCGTTATAAAGAATATCCCGTAAGGATTTCTAATGAGTTTTTTTATTACGGTTAGAGTGTCTTTGTTCATGCCGAGCTTATCAAGGTCCATTCCCAAGCCCTGTCTGTCCAAAACTCTTAAAACAAGTTTTTCGCCATTAACGGTGGGAAAAGAAGAAACTCTTATTTGTATCGCTCTGTTTGAAATCATTTTTTGGAAACGGCCTTCTTCATTCCTGAATGATTTCGGCGGTTCAGGATCAAAACCGGCCAATACTCTTATTCTTTGCGTTAGCGGTATATCGGAGCTTTTGGGAGTTATCAGCATATCTTGAAGTATGCCGTCCACTCTGAATCTCACGCGAAGATTCGTTCCCTGCATTTCTATATGGATGTCACTGGTTCTTTCTCTTATGGCATGTTCAAGTAAAAGATCGCTTAATTTTATGGCTAAATCTATAGCTGGAGACCGTCCTTTTGTTTTGATCAAATTTTGGTAATCATCTGCCAGTGTTCCTTCAAATGATTGATTATCCTGAGTTGGAGAAGAGGGTTTATTATCTTCTTCCGCTTTATTTTGTCCCCAAAATGTCATATACTCCTCCTTAAAAAAACGGTTCCTGAAATCTTGAATTACTATTATATCTTATTTATATTCTATCTCGGTGACACGAAATATTCTTTCGGCGTTTGGAAGCTTTATCTTTACATTGGCGAGTTTTTTCGCGCCGAGAAGCCCTTGCGCCATGGGAGAATCTATTGATATTTTTCCTTCCAAAGGATCGGCTTCGTCCGAGCTAACCAAAGTGTAAACATGTGTTTCTTTTGAATCGGCGTCCACCATGGTTACCGTAGCGCCTATACGAGCTGTGTTTTTGTCTATTTTAAGTTCATCGGTTATTTTTGCCGATTGTAATTTGGTTTCGGTTTCAGCTATTCTTTCCAAAACAAGAGCTTGTTTTTCTTTTGCCGCGGTATAGCCGGCATTTTCTTTAAGATCGCCCTGTTCCATAGCTTCGCCTATTTCTTGCGCGATTTCTATTTTTTGGCGGTTTAATTTGGCCAAATCATTTTTTAATTTTTTGTAGCCTTCTTTTGAAATATATAGATCTGTCATAGAACCCCCGTGGTTATTGCAAATTAAGACTGTCAATGACTATTGTTTGAGAATATGTCCAAGCAGTAAGATTTAAAAAAACTGATTTTCCGCGTGTCACAATCATGGAAACTTATAAAACAATACACATCACAATGGATTCAAATTTGCCATGAATCCATAAAAGGTTGTATGGGGCGCCGGGCGGATCAATTGGGCGCTTTTTACATCCTTTGCCAATTACTTCCATTTTCAAATATAAAATGGCACCGGGTGGAATTGAACCACCGGCCTAGCGCTTATGAAACGCCCGCTCTAACCCCTGAGCTACGGTGCCATATTTTAGCGGGCCGGTTTCCCCACCGGAAAATTTTCATTTTTCGAGCGGGTGGCCTAGAAATATAGAGTATACAAAATAAGTATTGTTTCGACAAAATTAATTTCCTAAAATTATTTATATGTTAAATCCAAAACAAGAGGTGATTATGCCTACCGATTCAAAGCCCGAAGAGAAAAAAATTTCAAAAGAAGAGCTTTTAAAAAAAGCTCTCAAGCCGGCTCAAGACGCGATGAAATTGCATCCGTTTTATAAAGGCAAGATAGAAGTTTCTCCCAAATCCTGTATAAGAAACATTGATGATTTTGCCATATGGTACACGCCGGGCGTGGCTGAAGTTTGCAAGGATATACACAAAAATCCCGAAAAAGTTTATGAGCATACCAATAAAGGAAATATGGTCGCGGTAGTATCGGACGGAACCAGGGTTTTGGGGCTTGGAGATATCGGTCCCGAAGCCGGTTTGCCGGTGATGGAAGGCAAGGGGCTTCTTTTTAAATACCTGGGCGGAGTTGACGCTTTTCCGATATGTCTGAAGACCAAGGACCCCGACGAAATAATTAAAACGGTTATGAATTTGGAGCCCACTTTCGGCGGGATTAATCTTGAGGATATAGCTCAGCCCAAATGTTTTTATATTTTGGATGAATTGCGCAAAAAAATGAATATTCCCGTATGGCATGACGATCAGCAGGGAACGGCGACCGTATGTTTGGCGGGTCTGATAAACGCTCTTAAGATAGTCGGTAAACGCATTGAGGATGTTAAAATAGTTCTGAACGGAGCTGGAGCGGCCAATATCAGAATCGGCATGCTGTATATGGCTTATGGAGCCAAGCCCGGCAATTTGATATATGTTGATTCCAAAGGAACTCTTCATAAAGGCAGAACGGATTTAAAGAGTCACGAGCAAAAATGGAATATGTGCGAGATAACAAATAAGGATAATCTTGTCGGAGGAGTGGCGGAAGCTTTAAAAGGAGCGGATGTTCTCAGCGCGGCTTCCAAGCCGGGGCCCGACACCATAAAAAAAGAATGGATAGCTTCCATGGCGAAGGATTCCATTGTTTTTGTAACCGCCAATCCCATTCCTGAAATTTGGCCTTGGGAAGCGAAAGATGCCGGAGCGAGAGTGGTCGCGACCGGCAGATCGGATTTTCCAAATCAAGTAAACAATTCTCTCGGATTT
>DAOWGR010000106.1 GCA_030637365.1 Elusimicrobiota bacterium | reverse complement strand
CTAAAAAAGACGAACCTAAATGTTTAAAACCGAGATTTGGTTTTGGTTACGATATTCACAGAATGGTTGAGGGTCGGCCTCTTATTATAGCGGGTGAAAAAATAAAACACAAAAAAGGTTTGATAGGCCATTCGGACGGAGATGTTGTTATTCACGCCGTATGCGACGCTCTTTTGGGTTCAATAGCGGCCGGTGAAATAGGAGTGTATTTTCCACCCACTGATTTGACCATAATGGGCGTTTCAAGCAGGGTCATAGCGGAAAAGGTTCTTCAGATTCTTTCGGCGAGACGCGCGAAAATAATTCAAATTGACGTTACCATTGTTGCCGAAGAGCCCCAGATGAAACCTCATTACGCGAGTATGAGAAAAAATATGTCCGAGATATTTAAATTAGATATATCCGATGTCAGTATAAAAGCAAAAAGCAGGGAAGGGTTGGGAGAAGTGGGGCATGGCGACGCTATAACTTGTTATGCGGTGGCGAGTGTTGAAGCATAAACGGCAGATTGAGATTAAGGTCAAGTAGGAACGGCAGAAACGAAAGTGCAATTAAAATTTTTTCCAAGTCTCAACCTTAGTTTTAATCTGAGGTTTGATATTGAGGTTTAAATGCGAATCGGTGTTATCTTGATGGCGGTTGCGATATTTAGCGGTTGCTTTAATAGGGCGGATTTAAACGAAGCCTCGGTCAAAAAAAATGAGGCGATTATCGCCAAATCGCGCAATTATATTTTAGAAAATCCAACGGATTACAGTGAGATAGAGGGGTTTAATGAAAAAATTCTTGAAGCTTATAAAAGAACGATTTCAACTACCCTCTGGGCGAAATTTAGAGCGGGTTTTGTTTATAAAATAATTCCAAAAGGCGTGATAAATCCTTTTTCGGAAATAGAAGTGGAATGTTTGGTGCGAAATAAGTATTCACGGAGATACGGAATAAAATTGTGCGATAAATTCTTTAAAAATATCGAAAAAGAGTTTAAGAAATAAAGGGTTTTATGGATATTCTGCTATACAATACTCTTACGAAAAAAAAAGAAAAATTCAAGCCTATAAATGACGGTTGTATCGGGATATACTCTTGCGGTCCCACCGTTTATAATTACGCGCATATAGGCAATATGCGGACATATATTTTTGAAGACACATTGAGGAGAATAGTTGAATATTTAGGATATAGAGTTAATTATGTCATGAATATTACCGATGTCGGTCATTTAGTCTCTGACGGTGATGATGGCGATGATAAAATGGAAATGAGCGCTCAAAAAGAAGGCAAATCCGCTCTGGAAATAGCCGACTTTTATTCAAAGGCTTTTTTTAGGGATTTTAGCGATTTAAACTGCGTGATGCCCGATATTATTTGCAAAGCGACACGGCATATTGACGATATGATAAAGCTTGTTGAGCGTATTGAAAAAAACGGCTTCACTTATAAAATTAGCGATGGCATATATTTTGACTCTTCCAAATTTGAAAATTACGGACAGCTTGTCGGCAAAAAACATATGGATGGACTTAAAGCTGGCGCGCGCGTGGAATTTAACAGCGAAAAGAAGAATCTGTCGGATTTCGCGCTGTGGAAATTTTCCCCTAAAGATAAAAAAAGGCAAATGGAGTGGATATCTCCTTGGGGCAAAGGGTTTCCGGGCTGGCATATAGAGTGTTCCGCCATGAGCATGAAATATCTTGGCGAAACTTTTGATATTCATTGCGGCGGAATTGATCATGTTGCCGTTCATCATACGAATGAAATAGCCCAATCTGAAGCCGCGACCGGAAGAAAATTTGTTAATTATTGGTTGCACGCCGAATTTCTTATCGGATGCGAGAATGAAAAAATGGCGAAATCCGCCGGGAATTTTATAACCGTAAACACATTCCGTAAAAAAAACATTGATCCTTTATGTTATAGATATTTTTGCTATAGCGCTCAATATAAAAAACAATTGGAGTTTTCATGGGAGGCTCTTGAGGCCGCCGGAAAAACCCTTGCTAATTTAAGGGCGGCAATTCTTAAAATTAAAAAAGAAAATTCTTTGGATGAAAGCGGCGCGCCCAATAAAAAAACTCCTTATTATGAAAAGTTTTTAACGGCTATCGGTGATAATTTAAATATTCCGCGGGCTTTATCCGTATTGTGGGAAGTATTGCGGGATAATTCCATTCCGCCGCGGGAAAAAATAAGTTTTATCGCTGACGCGGATAAGATTTTCGGTTTGGATTTGTTTAAAGAATATTCTCAAGTAATTTTGAAAGATGAGATAATGGAAAAAATCCGTGATAGGGAAAACGCGCGGAAGGCGAAAGATTTTAAAAAATCAGATGAAATAAGGAAAGAATTGCTTAAAAAAGGCATAGTTCTTGAAGATACTTCCTCAGGCACTCAATGGAAAAACTCGTAATTGAGAAGTTTGGGATTTTTTTTTGATATAATAGTAATGAAGTTTTAAAGTTATGGCGGGCTTGTTCGTTATAGCTTTAATGTAGCGGGCGTGGTTCAATGGTAGAACATAACCTTGCCAAGGTTGAGACGAGGGTCCGATTCCCTTCGCCCGCTCCAAATTTAAAGATTAAAAAACCGGAGAAATCCGGTTTTTTTATTTTCTTTTGCTTTAGCAAAATAAAATAACCCAAGCTATGCTAACTGTCCTTACGGTTTAACCTCATTGGGCGGATATGGGAGAGCTTAATCATCCTACCAAAAGACCTATAGGAATAATTCATAGGGCCTATGCGTAGATAGGAAATAAAATATTGTGTTTTTAGGGCTTAAGCCTCTTACTAAATTTAATGATTTGGGCTAAACTATGGACATGATGAAAAATAAAAAAACCCTTAAAGTAGCGGTTGTTGCCGCAGTTTGCTCATTTATCGGATTATTGATTGCAGGAAGCAATGTTTCCGCTCAGGATTTTGACTCTTATTTTAATGGTAATAAAAACGCCACAAGCATATCTGAGTTTGTGGGGAATATTCAAATATCAAAAGCTAATATTCCAGACATAAAACTTGAAATTAAAAAACCGGAAATAGATGTTGTTGATGAAGGAGGATTGGGTGGAAATGTGGTGGACAGTATCGTGGATACTTTTTCCGATTCAGATGAATTTGTTCAATTCTGGGATGATCTGAGAGAAGATGTTTATGATGATATATGTAAAGCGGTAAGGATTAATCTTAGCGAGGGCGCCGAGTTTGCCGATATTGTTGGAATTAAAGGGAAGTTTAAAAGGTATCTTAAACAATACCCTGATAAAAGAATAGCTTTAATAGACGAAGTGCATGTTCGTTTAACCGGAGATTATTCATCCGATATTTTTAATGTCAATGATACGCCGTTTAATGTTTCATTTAATTCCAAGGCTGAAGGAAAATCCATCGTTGTCAGAAGGCTTGACGGCGTTAAATATTGCGATGAAATTTTAACAATGGTTGATTTGCGCAAAGTTAAAACCATACTTCCCATTAGGTCAAGAAGAATTTTGAAAATGAAGCCGGGAGAAATATGGAAGTTTCCGTTGACATTTCAAATAGGTTTGGGCGGTTCAGTCGGCCATAGTTTTAGCGGGATTTCAGTCAGCTTGTCTCTTAAATCGTCAAAAGAAAGAAAGCCTTCGGTTACTTTATATAAAATGAACGAGGAAACTTTGAGGATTAGGGTAAGGCTTAACAGGGCTACCTTTAAAAGTGTTGGAATAGCCGCAAAAGCGTTTACCATATCGGCCGGCGATATAGGTCTTTTTGAAACCAGTAATAAATTGACGGAGTTTATTCATGATGAGTTGGCCGATGAGATAGCGGGTCAATTTAATAAATATCTTTCTTTTAAATTGGGGTTGTCTCATAATAGAACCAAAGGCAAGAAGATACTCATGGAATTTTTACTTGACGCCAAGGATCCGGAACAAATTGATCGGCTTGTGGATTTTTTGAAAGGTGATTTGGGCGTTGTTAAAGAATTCATTAAAATGGGTTTTCGATTTGATCATGTTGATGCGGAGAATGATTTTCAGGGCGGTCTTGACGCTTTAAATGCCGTTGAAAATATCGGTGAAGAAATCCTTGAGACGGAAGCCGATTTTGTAGGTTCGGATCATTATAATTCAAACGGAAACAGTTTTGATGTTCAACTTCCTTTGGTGTATTCCCGCAAAGCGAATTCAAGTTTGCGTTATGATAGGTATCAAACGGCGGATGAAAAGGAAATAATTCATTCTCATCAAGCTTCTCAGAATGTATCAGATAGCTTTGTAAATGTTCCCTGGGCCGGAAAACTCTTCAAACAAAAGGTCAAGCAGTCCGTGTATGTCGTTAATTATGAAACGGAAAATAGAAAAGTTACGGAGCCTGTTATGCAGTATCAACGCTATGACGGAGTCGTCAGATACTCCGAATTAAACGCTAGGAAGATGATAAAAGAAGTTAATGATATACTTCAATATGCCGGCGTCAACGGAGAAGGAACCAATTCCGATTATATCATAGATACCGATTCTTTATTTCCAAATTTGGTTGAAGCTGAAAATAATCCAGAATATGATGAAGAAGGTTTCGTGATTCAGCCCGGCAAAAGACAATATGGCTCGGCGATATTGTCCTTTAGCATGATATTTACAAGGACGGCTGTTAGGGACATAATCAATGCTCCGGCGGAGCGTATTATGAAAGCCTTTTTCAATGTGATGGATGTTTTTGATAAAAAGGTTATAAGCAAAGTCGTTCATTTGTTTAATATTAATTCCGACGGTAAAGTTAAATACAATTATAGAAAGGCCAGAAAAATTCTTGAAAAAGAATTTTGGTGGGTGGATTTTAATGATAATGAAAATGAGGGAACGCCCATGGATGTCGTAAAGCATGCTTGCTATAAAGTTTCCAGAATAGTCGCGGATTTGGCAAGCGTTAGAAATACCGCCGATTGGAAAGAACAATCCGGGCGATTGGCTGATATTATGGGAGGTAAAGGCAAAAGCCGCATGGGTTATAACCGGATGCTTAAGCTTGTGGTTCAGTTGGTGGACCCGGAATTCTTATATGCCAAAATTAATTATAAAACTCATAAAAAGATAGACGGCGAAAAAGATATTACCATAAAACGGGAGTTTTTTAATCCGAAAGTGAACGCGTATTATGGCAATAAAATGGCTAAAGCGGAGAAAATTAGAAATAAATTTAATGAACCTTCAACACTGACGGATTAAGAGAAGCTAAAGGAGACAGGTTTTAGGTTGCAGGTTTCATTTAAAAAACGCCCCTTGATTAAATGGGGCGTTTTTTTTGTTTTTTAAATTTTAAACTGTTTTATTTTATCTTCCACGCCGAATATATAAGCCATAAGAGCGGCTCTTATCCACATGCCGTTTCTTTCCTGGCGCCAATAGACGGCTCTTTTGTCTTTATCAACTTGCGCGTCTATTTCAAATCTTCTGGGCAGAGGATGCAGCAGTATGCAGGTTGGTTTGATTAACTTGAGATGTTCTTCTTTGAAATAGAACGGCGAATAATCCACTTTTTTAGATTCCCCCGACGCATCATGTTCGTCTTGAATTCTTGTCATATATATGGCGTCGGCATTAGGCATTACGGACGTGAAATCTTCAGTTTCGGTATAAGGGATATTGTGTTTTTTTAGAAAATCCAAAATATCTTGTTCCATTTTAAATTCTTTCGGAGAGACAAAATCAATGCTGATGTTTTTGTAATTTTTCATCAAATAGCTTAATGATCTTACCGTTCTTCCCCGTTTTAAATCCCCAACCATCACAATTCGTTTTCCGTTAATGGTTCCATTAAATTGTCTGTGCAAAGTGTACATATCAAGCAGGGCTTGAGTCGGATGCTGATCTTTACCCGAACCCGCGTTTATCACGGGCACGGGGCGATTGGTTCCGTTTAAAAGCCACGCGGTTCTTTCGGCGGAGCCCGGTTGAGGATGGCGCATTATTATAAGATCCACATAGCTTGAAAAAGTTCTGACCGTATCATCATGGCTTTCGCCTTTTACTTCCGACGAAGTTGAAGAATCTCTGATTTCGGAAGTTTTCATGCCCATAATATGGCAGGCGTTTAAAAACGATAGAAAAGTTCTTGTGGATGGTTGAACAAAATAAAGCATGGCCCGCTTATGCGATAATAGCGACGCTATATATTTGGCGCCTTCTTTCTTTTTAGTCAGTTTCCTTAAACTATCCGCTATATCAAATAAGGAGTCAAGCAGTTCTTTTGATAGTTGTTGGGCAAACAGACAATCATAAATCTTGCCTTCTTTTTCATAAAAATCCATTTTTTTGTCCAAATCAAGTTTGAAAAATTCTTCCCAATTTTGATTGGATTCTTCTTTTATAACGGTTTTTTCCATTAAAAGTCTCCTTAAATAAAATATTAATTCTTATTTTATCATTTTCTCCAATAAATTGTGAATGACCCCGCCACCCGTTTATTGTCCGAAAGGACAATAAAAAACGAAGGCGGTGATTATGTCCCGTAAGCGGGTGGTGGGGCTATATCCATATTTTATAGAATCATATGAATGAATCTAATCGTTTCAGGATTTAAAAAATTGAAATTAAACGGCATATTGACCTTTTTGGGGGGCGGTTTGGCGATTTCCGCTTTTGCTTTGCCTATTGTAAATCCCGATTTGTTTTGGCATTTATCGGCCGGAAGATATATTGTTGATAATCTCGCTCTGCCACAAACGGATTTTCTTTCATGGACAATGTTTGGAAAGGAATGGTTTGATTTTGAATGGCTTGTGCAGATTTTTTATTATTTGATTTTCAAAAAATGCGGTTTTGTCGGATTGTTTGTTTTAAAATTTTTAATTTTAAGTGCGTTGCTCTATGTCTTCTGCAAAATAATTAAACTTTATAAATTTGAAAAATTGAGTTTCATTCTTTTGCCTCTGTTGGCGGCGGCGCTTATTCCCAACAGTGATTTAAGGCCTGAAAATTTCACCATACTTTTCTTTGTCGCGCTTGTTTATATATTTGAACGCGCGAGATTAAACCTTATTGATTTGAAAAAGCCCGGTTTTTACTTAAAGCTGTTTTTGTTTTTTGTTTTATGGGTAAACCTTCATGCCGGATATGTTTACGGGTCCGTATTGTTATTCTTTTATTGGTTTGGGGAACTATTTGAAGAAGCTTTGCCGTGGATTTATGGCAGAGAAAAAAGAATAGTGATTTCCAAAAGTAAATATTATTTGGCGGCTTTCGCCGCCAGTTTTTTGGCAAGCTTTATAAATCCTTATGGTTATAAGATATTCTTGGTAATGGCCAATCACCATAAATATCTTTCAGTTCTGCAGGAATATATTGGGGAATGGAAGCCTTTTGATCTTACCAATATTTATCAATGGCCTTACATTATTATATTTATTTGTTCTTTTTTGGTCATTCTTTACAGATTTATAAAATCAAGGGATATTCCGTTTGTCCATATAATAAGCATGCTTTTTTTTGCTTATTCTTCATCCAATCACGCCAGGCATAGCCCGTTTTTCGCGATAGTCGCGATGGCATACTGTTTAAGCGCGATTTCCGTTTTTAATTTTGCGAGTATTAATCGCTGGCGCAAATGGCTCGCGGCTTTAATCGCCGCCGCATTATTGTTTGCGTATTATTCGGTTTTTGTATGGAGTCAATATAATGGTTTTGTTTATTTAAAAAATTCATCCGATGCCGCGATATTTTTTTTAAAGAAGAACTCGAGTAAGCTTAAAGACTTAAAAATGTTTAATTACTGGGGCTGGGGCGGATATCTGGGTTTTAACCTTTATCCCGAATATAAGGTTTTCATTGACGGAAGATATATTTTTCATTCTTTTTTGGATG
>DAOWGR010000183.1 GCA_030637365.1 Elusimicrobiota bacterium | reverse complement strand
GTATTGAATAAACTTATAAAAGAAAATTCGAATAACGCGAAGACTTACAATGACAGAGGAGTGATTTTCATGTTTATGAGAAAGGAGAAAGATGCTGAAAAAGATTTTAGAAAAGCTTTAAGAAAAAACCCCCGCTTATATGAAGCCAAAATAAATCTTTCAAATATTTTAGTGAATAACGGAAAAAATAAAGAAGCCAAGAAACTATATGAAACCATAATAAATTCTAATGCTTCCGTGAATATAAAAAATATCGCTAAAGACGAATTAGCAAAACTAAAGTAACTTTAAATAATTTATCAAATGTTTTAAATAGTTCTTTTGGGCTTTGAGCCCAGTTTTTCTTTTATTTATCCCCACTTCCTTAAAACCATGTTGAAAACTCAACGGGAACAGTTAACACAGAGAGGAGTTTCCGGCATGGCCTCCAGGCGAGCTTCGGCAATCGGCTGATTACAAGCGACACAAACGCCATACTTACCGCTTGAAATTTTTTCGAGAGCCTGACGCGCCAAATTAAGTTTAATTTGGATATTTCCCTGAAGAGACATCGCTATATTCTGCGCGTGCAAGGCGTCGGCGCGGGACAGGCGGCCTATCGAGTCGTCAAGCGACACCGTTTCAGTAGTCTCTTTATTGGCATCAAGCGCGCCTTCCAATTCAACAATCAGCTTTTTAAGAAGCTTCCTAAAATAATCCGGTTTTTCTTTTTTCATAAAGAGAATCAAACCTTGGGGCCGGCATTACAAATACCTTCATCTTCTATATTGAACTTTTTGAAGTTCTTTATAAAAAGGGAGGCAAGCTCTTTATGTTTTTTTTCGTAGTCGGCCTTATCTTCCCACGCGGCGGAGGGATTTAACACCTTTGCCGGCAAATCTCCGACTTTTTGCGGAATATCAAAACCAAAAACACTGTCTTTTACAAATTCAACATTATCAAGCCCGCCTTCAATGGCGCTGTTTAAAAGCTCTCTTGTATGTTTTATGCTTATCCGCTTCCCAACACCGTAAGGTCCGCCGATAAGCCCCGTATTTATAAGCCAGCAATTAACATTATGTTTTTTTATTTTCTCGCCGAGAAGTTTCGCGTAAACCTTGGGATGATGACTCATAAAAGGCGCGCCAAAACAAGTGCTGAAAGTCGCGACAGGCTCCACAATGCCTATCTCTGTATTGGCAACTTTAGCCGTATAGCCGGAAATAAAATGATACATCGCCTGTTCATATGAAAGCTTTGATATGGGAGGTAAAACGCCAAAAGCGTCATAAGTGAGCATAACTATGTTTTTTGGATGAGAGAAATGATCTTTTTGAATGGAATTTGGGATATATGTAAGAGGATAAGCTCCGCGCGTATTCTCGGTAAGTGAATTATCATCAAGCTTTAACTCTCTGGTTTTTTTGTCAAAAACCACATTTTCAAGAACCGCTCCAAAGCTGTTTACAGCCTTATAAATTTGCGGCTCCGCCTCTTGAGAAAGATTGATAACTTTCGCGTAACATCCTCCCTCGTAATTAAATATGCCGTCATCGCTCCAGCCATGCTGATCATCGCCTATAAGCCTTCTCTTAGGATCCGATGAAAGAGTTGTTTTTCCCGTGCCCGACAAACCAAAGAATATGGCTGTGTCGTCTTTCTCTCCTATATTGGCCGAGCAATGCATGGACATAACGCCTTTCAACGGCATAAGATGATTCATAACCGAAAATATGGATTTTTTAATCTCTCCGGCATAACCGGATCCTCCTATTATCACCATTTTCTTTTTGAAATTAACCAGAATAAAAGTGCCCGTTCTTACTCCGTCGGTTTCTGGATCCGCTTTAAAATCAGGGGCGCAGATAACGGTAAATTGAGGAATGTGCTTTACGCTTTCATCGGCATCAGCTTCAATAAAAATATATTTTGAAAACAAGCTTTGCCAGGCGTGTTCCGTTATTATTCTTATCGGCAGACGATGCTCTTTATTTGAACCGGCAAAACAATCTTGAACATAAATATCTTTTTCATTAAAATACGCCATAAGTTTTGACAAAAGATTATCGAACTTATCTTCGCCTATCGGCACATTATAATCACCCCACCATATATCCGCTTTGCTCGTATCTTCTTCAACAATAAATTTATCTTTGGCGGCTCTTGCCGTATGCTTGCCGGTCTCCATAATCGCGGCTCCGTCTTTACTTAAAAACCCCTCTCTTTTTCCCACCAGCTGCTCATATAAAAAAGGAACGGACGAGTTCCAATAAACATTTTTTTTAGGATTAAAACCTATATTTTCTATTCCATATTCGCTTTTAATCTGAGTATCAGGCATAATATTCTCTCCTTTAATCAATGGCAGGTTAAGATCAAGGTCAAGAACAAAAAACCAAATCTTACTTTTTATCCCGCTTCAGTTTCTATTTATCAAGAAGTTCGCGCATCCTTTTAAAACCTTCAATAATATCCTTCTCATCGCCGCAATAACTTATGCGCAAATGCCCCTCAAGACCAAACTCCACGCCGGGAACCGTTACAACCATGGCTTTTTCTATCAGCATATTGGCAAGTCTCGCGGAATCTTTATCATAAGCGCTGAAATCGGGAAAACTGTAAAAAGTTCCGTTGGGAGCATAAAGTTTTACTTTTTTAAATTTCTTTAATTCATTAATCAGAATACTTCTTTTCTTATCAAGAGAGGCATTGAGTTCTTCAATAAAAGCTTCTCCCCTTCTTAAAGCTCCGATGGCCGCCGCTTGGCTTAAATCGGACGGACAAGAAGTAATCTGTCCCTGAATTTTAGTCATGGCTTTTACTATCGCTTCATTACCTATGCTCCAGCCTATTCTAAAGCCCGTCATGGAATACATCTTTGAAACGCCATTAACGGAAACTATGGGAGAATCATCAAGGATTTTTTTAGAAAAAGAAAAAGGAAGAGGCGTTTTTACTCCTTTGTTTACAAGCCTGCCGTAAATATCATCCGTGAGCAGATATATATTTCTGCTTTCGCATATTTCAACAAGCTTTCCGATAAAATCTTCGCTATAAACGGCTCCCGACGGATTATTGGGAGAATTTAAAAGCACGGCTCTGGTATTGGATGTAATGTGTTTTTCAAGACTGTCAATATCAATCAGAAGAGAGTCTTCTTTGGGTTTTATTACAACAGGGGTTCCATAAACAAGCTTAACCATATCGGGATAGCTCACCCAATAAGGCGCGGGGAAAATAACTTCACTGCCGGGATCAACCACCGCCATTAAAAAATTATAAATCGCTTGTTTGGCTCCGCCTGAAATGATTATGTTTTTTGGACTTGCTTTAAAACCGTATTGTTTCTCGGTATAAGCGATAATTTCGTTTTTAAGCTCAATAAGACCGCTGGCGGGAGTATATTTTATGCGCCTGGTTTCAAGTTTTTTTAATGCCGCGTCATAAGCCGCTTGTGGAATTTCTTCCACGGGCTCTCCGCCGCCAAAATGTATAATGGGTTTTCCCTCGGCTTTAAGCCGCCGGGCAAGATCATTTAATCTTAAAGTCGCGGATTGCCCCAAATTCATAGCCGCCTGGCTTAAATGCATAAGAACTCTCCGTTTTTATCAAAATTATTCAGAAACCGAATCTTAAGCGGACTTACCTATACTGTAGTGAAAAGCGTCTAAATAGTACCGGCGAAAAATTGGAAAAGGCGCGAGCGGGAATCGAACCCGCGAATAGCAGTTTTGCAGACTGCCGCCTTACCACTTGGCCATCGCGCCGTTAACTTCTAAATTATATATTACAAAATTGGAAGCTATGTTTCACCCTACCACTTTTTTTATCACGCCATGCAAAGCATGGCAAATTTGCCTCGCAAATTATTTTAGCAGAAATGCCAAAATATGAAAAAAGAGGTGGTGGGGGCATAAAGTATCGGCAGCTATGCGCCCTTAGGAATTTGAAAAATTCCAAGGCTATGCCGGGTGCCGTATCAGAGCTATGCTATCAGAACGGCCAAGGCTATGCTCACGGGATAAACCCATGACAGGCGGGTGTCGTGTCACGGACATGTCCATCCCGCCACTACTGCTTTGGCGGGCAGGCAAAACGACCGATGATGTCTACGCCATGCGGCATAGCGTAATAGTCCCGTAACAAAGTTATACGGAAAACGACCAAAACTTAGCTTTATTTACTCAATAAAAAGTTGCCCCTTTATAAAGGGCAATAGGTTTCAGGAAACAGGTCACAGATTGCAGGCAAACAGCAAAAAAACCTTTAAAAATAAAATGGAACTATGAAAATAGCGCTATGCCAATTTGATATCAACCCCTATGGATAAAGAAAAAATAATCCTCATCTCAACCTGAAAAAATTAAAAAATCGGAATAAAAAATTCTATAATAAGAAAGTTGAGAGTTTACCATGGGACCACTGGACGAGCCCATGGCAAGTAAATCCGCTTGTGGCGGTGTATACCGCCGCTATGGTGCCACCTGTCATACTGTATAGCGTGATGATGGATATCAAGTTTAGAGTTAAGAGACAAAACCTTAAAAATAAAAAACGATAACAAATAATTTTGGAGATAATAAATTTATGAAACTGATAATACCCATTTTAATATTTATTCTTTCTTTAAACGCCTACGCGGACACACTGTTAATGAAAGACGGAATTAAAATCAAAGGAACCGTTGAAGGCGAAATGGATTCCGTCATACTTATAAAAACAAAATACGGAAACTTGAATGTGAATAAAAACGACATTATTAAAATTATTAAAGCCGAGGAGATAAAAGTTTCAACAAAAACTCAAACTCCGAAAATTACGATAGCGGCTCCAAAACACACATTTAAAACCATTAGCGCGAGCACATCTTCAATGAAAAAAATTTACATGAAAGATGAAATAATAATAGCGACTGAAACTTTTAACAATAAAGAAGAGTTGCTTAAGCTTGAAGGAGAAATTGAAAACGCCACATATAAAGAATATTATTCGGGTGGCGCCGTAAAAACGGAAAAAACGATTATAAACGGCAAAGAAAGCGGAACCCTCAAAGCTTATTATCCAAACGGCAATCTTCAAAGCAAGGCTTATTATGTAAACGGAAAATTAAACGGAACGGTTAAAATCTTTAATGAAAACGGAACTCTGCTTTTTGAACAAAATTTTAAGAATTCTATTTTAAACGGCTTTTTTAAGGAATATGACGAAACCGGAAACATAAGCTCGGAGCTTTTTTATATAAACGGCGCCATCGCTCCAAACCCAGCCGCGAAAACACCTGAGAAATTAAAAGAAACCGAAACAAACGAATCCGATATAAATATGCTTATAACGGTAAAAATCCGCAAGCTTGCCAGAGGTGAAAGATTTATTTTTTACATGAACAATAAATATATCGGAAAAATTCTTCTTGATAATAAACACAATATTCTTTCCGCGTCCGGGAAAATTCCCGACGGAACGGTTCAGGCGTATTCAAAAGCCGGAAAATTGGAAAAGGAATTTGTTTTTACAAACAAGAAAATAACTCTTCTAAAAGTTTATATATCGGGAGATTTAAAAGCCCGATACACCTACAAAGAAAATCAAGCGATTAAAAAATGAAACCGCGCGGGCTTATATATGCGGCTTAAAATACAGGCGAGCGAAGGAGAATAAAAAATCGCGGCACTGTTTATTACAGTGCCGCGATATAACTGCGCGATTAAAAAATTTACTTAAGTTTCTTTACGAGCATTTCAGCCGCTTTAATGATAGGATACGCGGTCGGAGGCGCGGTAAGCAATGGATGCGTTCCGATTTGGGTAGTTAAAACCGAATTCACCGTCATTCTGTTTTGAATGGCAAATCCGATAATATTCACCAATTCTCCCGTACTGGGCCCGCATACAACTTCCCCTCCAAGTATTACGCCCGAATCTTTAGCGGCAATAAGCTTAACGATTTGTTTATGCGTTCCGGGCAGAGTTCCCGGATGTTTATCAATACCTTCAAATGTCGCGGTAATAATATCAAAACCCTCTTTAACGGCTTGTTTCTCAATTAAACCCGCCGACGCGAAACCCGTTTCCCCGAAAGCGGTGGAAAAAACGGCAATGGTTCCGCTAAAAGTCTGCACTGAAGATAATTTATAAAGATTCATACCCGCTATTCTGGCTTCCGCGCAAGCGGTGGAAGCAAGCATAACTCCGCTTGCTTTTCCCGTAATAAAATCTTTTTTTGAAGCGCAATCGCCAACGGCAAAGATATCGTTATTGTCCGTTCTCATATATTTATCCGTTTCAATAAAACCCATCTCATTGGTCTTTATGCCCGCTTTTTTGGCAAGAGCCGTATTGGTGCGATACCCCATGGATAAAATTACGGCATCGGCCTCAAGTTTTTTCCCATCGTTCAACAAAACTCCGTTAACTTTTTTATCCCCCAACAATTCTTTAATCCCCGAACCGCTTTCCACTTTTACGCCTCTGGATTTAATGATTTCTTCGGCATGAACGGCTATCTCTTCATCAAAAACCAATTCCAAGATATGCGGCAATATTTCAACCAGCGCAACCTCTTTACCGGCCTTATTTAATTCATCGGATATCTCCACTCCTATAAACCCACCGCCGATAACAACAACCTTTTTACGGTCTTTGAGGTTAACCAAAACTTTATCAAGATATTCTTTATCTTTCGGTATGGTAAAAACATTCTCAAGCTCGGCGCCCTTAAGCCATTTTGGAACCGTGGGCGTGGAACCGAGCGCCAATATAAGTTTTTCAAAACCGATTTCTTCTCCCCCGGCGGTTTTACAAATTTTCTTTTTGGAATCTATGGAAACAACTTCGCCGATGCGCAAATCCACTCCGGCACCGGTTACAGCGCCGTCGGGAATAAGATTTTTTTCGCTGCTTTCCAGCGAACCGAAAATATACGGTATCCCGCAAGGAACAAGAACCTGTTTTTCTTTGCGAATAAGCAGAAATTTTTTATCCGGATAGGACGACTTTCCGGTTACCGCGGCAATAATGCCGGCCGCGCTTCCTCCAATCACCAACACATCTGTTTTTTCCATAGTTGTATTCTCCTTTTTAAACTTTTAAGCCCGGGCAATAAATTTTTCTCAGGTTTCTTATGAGAACTTTTCCTTCCCCTTGTTTGATGCTGTAATAAACTTTATTTCCTGTTTTCCTGCTCTTAATCAACTTTCTGTCAAACAAAATTCTCAAATGCTGAGATATATTCCCCTTGCTCGTGCCCAATTCATCGCGTAATTGCCCCACATACATTTCTTTGTCAGAAAGCAAACACATTATAAGGAATCTTGTGGGATTGGATATGGACGATAAAACAACGGAAAGTTCTTTGGCCGCTTCAAAGCATTTTTGTTTCATATTTAGTAGTTTATCACATACTAAAATATCTTGTCAATTTTTGTCCAATTACCTAAAACATCGCAAACAAATATCCTTTAACTCAAAAAATTGAATATGAATTTTTTGATAAGCATATCGACAGGTTTTTTACCGGGCCCGGTAGGACTTGGCCACTACATTCGCATAGCTCACTGCGTAGACGGGCAGGCAGACGGCCAAGGATGTTGATCCTGTGAACAAAGTTACACGGGGAGAACAACCTCTCGCTATTCGCTCGGCGCTTCGTTTGCTTCAAGTCCAACTTTTTCCAAAGGATATCGTTATAAAAAAATAAGACGACTTTATAGCCGTTTTAAAATGGGCCCGGTAGGACTTGAACCTACGACCTGTCCGTTATGAGCGGAATGCTCTAACCAACTGAGCTACGGGCCCTAATAGCGCGTCTAAAACTTATTTTACAAAATTTTCCCGTTCTTTGCTTATTATTTTTATGATTCTGTTTTTACCTCGCCAAACAGAGGTTTGCCTTCCGCGAAAGGAGATATTATTCTCAGTTTTTTAATTATAGCGGGCAATTCTTTAAGAACAAAATCCACCTCATCTTCGGTATTGTAAACACTGAAAGAAAATCTTATGGAACCGTGCGCGAATGTTAAAGGAACTCTCATGGAAAGAAGCACATGCGAAGGATCCAAAGAACCCGACGCGCAAGCGGAACCGGACGAAGCGCATATTCCTTTCTCGCTTAAAAAAATCAATATGGATTCGCCTTCAACATATTCAAAACTTATATTTGAGGTATTGGGCAATCTATCCGCGCCTTGGCCGTTTATTCTTACATTTTTAATGGTTTTCAATACGCCTTGTTCAAATTTATCTCTCAACTTTTTTACATATGAATTTTCTTTTTTTAAATTCTTGGCGGCAAGTTCGGCCGCCTTGCCCAATCCAGCTATATAAGGAACATTTTCCGTGCCCGCTCTGCGCCCTTTTTCCTGATGCCCTCCGATAAGAAAAGGCGCGAATATTGTTCCTTTTCTTATATAAAGAGCGCCTATCCCTTTGGGAGCGTGAATTTTATGGCCTGAAACGGAAAGCAGGTCTATTTTGGAATTTTCCAAATTTATAGGGAGTTTTCCGGCCGCTTGAACCGCGTCACTGTGAAATAAAACATTTCTTGACGCGGCTATTTTAGCGGCTTCTTCAACGGGAAAAATCACGCCTGTTTCATTATTCGCCCACATAATCGAAATTATGGCGGTATGTTCGGTAATCGCGCCTTTAAGCTCATCAAGACTTATTCTTCCCTCCGCGTCCACTTTGAGATAAGTGACTTTATACCCCTTAAAAGATTCCAAATACTTACAAACATTCAAAATGCCCGGATGTTCAACAACGGTGGTTATAATGTGTTTTTTTTCCGGATTAACCCTTATGGCCGAAAAAATAGCCGTTGAATCACTTTCCGTGCCGCAGCTTGTAAAAATAATTTCTTCCGGCTTGGCTCCCAGAAGATTGGCGATTCTAAGGCGGGCGGTATCCAGATGCGCCTGAACTTTTCCGCCGAAAAAATGCATGCTTGAAGGATTACCGTACAATTCGGTGAAAAAAGGAGTCATTTCACGAACAACTTTTAAATCCACTTTTGTGGTGGCATTATTGTCAAGATAAATTATTTTTTCTTTTTTCATAAAATATTTTAACGCTGTTTTCCCGTCGTTTCCATTATGTCACAACCGTTAAAGCTTTGTCCACTTTTTCTCTCAATTCCTTTTCCACCACATTTTTTAAAGTTTGGCCGGAAGAAGGACATCCGGAACATACTCCCATAAATCTAACCTTGATAATATTGCCGTTTAAATCCACAAGCTCCACCCACCCGCCGTCCTTTTTAAGTTTTGGATTGACTTTTTCAGACAATACATTCTCTATATGTTTTATTTTTTCAACAACCGTCATTGAAGAAAATTTCTTTCGCTCTTTTTTTTCCCAATAATTCGCGACTATTTTTTCAATTTCACCTTTACATTTGCCGCAGCCTCCGCCGGCCTTTGTGTAATTGGTAATTTCCTCAACGGTTTTAAGATTATTGCTCTCTATCGCTTTTAAAATTTTTGATTCGGAAACATTGAAACACTTGCAAACTGTTTTTTCGGCGAAACCACTCGCTGAAGATATTGGTTTAATGCCGCGATAATTTTTTTCAGCCGCCAGAAGGGCTTCCATGCCCATTACCGAGCAATGCATTTTTTCGTCCGGCAACCCGCCCAAATATTCGGCTATTTCATTATTGGTTGTTTTCACGGCTTCTTTAAGAGTTTTCCCTTTTATTATTTCCGTCAACGCGGATGAAGACGCGATGGCGCTTACGCAACCAAAGGTTTTGAATTTGGCGTCCAATATTTTCTCCGTTTCTTTTTCTATTTTAAGAGTTAACTTTAAAGCGTCTCCGCAAACAAGATTGCCGATTTCTCCGATGGCGTCCGGATTTTCTATTTCGCCAACATTTCTGGGGTTTTTAAAATGATCAAAAACTTTTTTCGTATAATCCCACATAAACAAATCCTCTTTTTCCACACCCCCGCATATTGCCTGATAATCGGATTTTTAAGCGCCGATAAACATTATTTGAACGCTGGGGCCATGGTTTTAATCTCATGCATCTTGCTTGAAATAATATTAAATATGATTATCACTATTCAACATGAAAGCCAATTTGTAATATAATATCAAAGCACGGCAAAAAACATTCCGCTTTACTGGAGAACTTATGAATATTAAAATTGTTAAACAATACACGGCTTTTCTTCCAAATATTCCAGGCGCGCTAAACAAATTTATAGAACTGTTTACAAAAGAAGAAATCAACATCATCGGAATAGCTTCGGAAATAAAAGATGATTCCGGAATCGTAAAAATAGCCGTGGAAATAGACAAAAAAATTAGCTATATCCTTACAAACGCGGGATTTACAACCGTTGAAACCCCGATGCTTTCAATAGATTTAACGGATAAACCCGGGGAACTCTTACTTCTGACAAAAATATTGGCTCAAAACAATATAAACATTACCACGGTTTACGGAACCACCCTGACAACAAACAAATCTTCAAGAATCCTCTTAAATGTTTCTGACGCCACGAAAGCGTTAAAAATATTAAAAAAAGAAAATGTTTAAAATCCGCTAAAACCTTTTTTGGAAGATTAATTTGATAAAAATTTCTTTATCCCTTCAAGCACCATTTGAACCGATAAAGTAATTAAAACCATTCCCATAAGCTTTTCAAGAGCGAGAAGCCCTCTTTTTCCCAAAAGCTTTGACAGCTGATTCGAAAAACCGAGAATTATAATATTTATCAGCCATGCGCATAATATTACCATAAGCCATATATTCCACAATTGAGGCTCGCGCATGGTAAAGATAAGGATGATGGTTAGCGTTGATGGGCCGCATACAAGGGGAATTGCCAAAGGAACAATAAACGGCTCTCCTCCCGGATTATCCGCGAAACTTGTTTTCCCGGGAAAAATCATTCCAAGCGCGATTATAAACAGAATAATACCGCCGGCAACGCTTAAAGACACGACATTAATATTAAGAAGCGTCATTACTGATTTTCC
>DAOWGR010000014.1 GCA_030637365.1 Elusimicrobiota bacterium | reverse complement strand
TTGTCTGGATCGCTTCAGCGTATATTTCGGGATGCTCCGCTATTTGCCGCGCTGCTTTGACCGGATTAACTTTAATTCTTGAAAGTCCCGTTAAAATGGATTCATAAGCGATTAAAGAATGAGCGAAAGCCGCGCCGAAATTTCTTTGGACGGTGGAATCGGACAAATCTCTTTGAAGCCTCGATATCGGAAGTTTGGCGCTAAAGTGTTTAAAAAGAGCGTTTGCCATGCCGAGATTTCCTTCCGCGTTTTCAAAGGATATGGGATTTATTTTATGAGGCATTGTCGATGAGCCTATTTCCCCCTTTTGCGCTTTTTGAATCAATAAATCGTCGCTTATATAGCGCCATATATCCTGGCACATATCCGTCAAAATCATGTTTGCGGCGGATAAAGCGTCAAAAAGTTCGCAATAGCTGTCATGGGGTTCTATTTGCGCCGTTATGGTATTAACGGCGATATTTAAATTAAATTCGCCATTAAGGCGGTTTATGAAATTTTCAGAAAATTTAAGCCAGTTGATTTTGGGAAATGCCGCCACATGGGCATTATAATTGCCGGCGGCGCCGTTTAGCTTGGAAAGAATTTTAATCTTGCTCGCGCGGCGCATCTGTGTTTTAATCCTGTTTTCATAAATTCTGAATTCTTTGCCGAAAGTCGTGGGTATGGCGGGCTGTCCGTGCGTTCTGGCAAGCAGGACGGTTCGGGAATATTCATTAGCGAATTTAAAAAGATGTTTTTGAATGGTTTTTAGTTTTGGCAATATTACTTTTTTTAGCGCCGAGCTGAGCATCATCGCGTAAGCGATATTATTGGTGTCTTCGCTTGTCAAACCGAAATGCAGATATTCGCTAAAATGGGAAAGATCTTTTTCGGCAAATTTCGCTTTAAGATAATATTCAACGGCCTTAACATCATGGCGCGTCGCCGGCATATTAAAACTTCCTTCGGTTTCTATTTTCTTTACTTCGGCAATATCGCGCGAAGAAGGATTTTTTAAGCTTTTGATAAATTTAATGTCGGAAGATTTGAGTTTCTTGAGTTTAACGGTTTTTTGTCCGGTCAAATACAAGAAGTATTCGCATTCAACAATAATCCGGTATTTTATCAGAGCCGCTTCGCTGAAATAATTTTTAAGAGGCTCGGTTTGTTTTGAATATCTTCCGTCAATAGGGCTTATGCATGACAATTCTTTCATATAAAACAAATAATATCAAAATTTGAGAACAGCGTATAGATATATATAGACATTGGATGAATGGTTGGCAGTTTTAGTCTATTTCTTTGGAACTTAAAAGAGAACAGTATAGTGGAATGTCATTTGTATTTATTGTTTTTAATTCCTTTGATTTCTTGACACTTTTCGTGGATTTTGAAAATTTTAAATTAAAATTTTTTATTTATCGTTATCCTTTGGGCATTGCCGAGTTCTCCGAATGGCGTAAAAGCATAATCCATATCAAAAATCTTCATCTGAACGCCAAAGCCCATGCTTAAACCTCGCAAATTATCAAGGGCATTAAGCCCGTCATCATCCGCGCTTTTGGACAATTTGGCGTTTTTGCTGTTATAACCGAAACGAATAAGAAAACTCTCAATGGCGCGGTATTCGGCTCCAAGGCAAAATTCATCGTCTTTATCTTTGGGTCTTATTCTTGTTTCGGCGTATAATTCAAGCTTGTCCGCGCCGGCATACTTTAAACCCAGATTATAAGCCAAAGGCAGGGATTTTTTATCGCTTGAAAAATTGAACTTCGGTCCCGCGTTTAAAATTGATAAATTCATTAAGAAATTTTTAACCGGTGTTTGCCAGCTTAATCCAGCGTCGGCGGCAAAACCGTCGCCTTTTTCAGATCCTATTTTTATATGAATGTATTTTAAAGCGGCGCCAAAACTCAAATCTCCAATTTTTTTGGCATAAGCGGCGCTAATCGCCATATCTCCGGCTGAAAAATCATTGGTTATCGCGGCATTCAAATCGCGGCCTTGCAAATCGCCGTAATCCGTATATGTTACGGACAGACCCATAGTTCCGCCTAAGGCTTTTTTTGAAATAGCGGCGAAATTGTGATGCGCTTCATCATAAAGCAAGGTATAAGTTATGTCTACGGCCGTTTTTTCAATATCGGCCAAACCGGACGGATTCCAGTATATGGCGGACGCGTCGCTTAGAACCGAAACTCCTCCCATAGCCGCGGCTTTCGCTCCGGCTCCGATTTTCAAGAAAGCGGCCGCCGTATTTTCGGCGCTTGCCTTGGGACTTTGAAAAAATGAAATAATTAAAATCGGCATGGCGATTTTTATCAAAGCTTTTTTCATAAATTCTCCCATTTATTCGCGTTACGCGCGAGCCCCGAATTTTCGGACCCAAGCCTCTTTCCCCAATTCTTGTCTTTGTTTTTCTCTTCGCTGTTTCTTGTTGCCTTATTGCCTAATTCACTAATCGCCTCACTATTGCTCCCTATCTCACTATCGCGAATTTCCCTTTGCCAAAAATATTGCTTCCGCTTTTTTCCGCTTTTACCGTATAAATATAAACTCCGCTTGCTTCTTTTGATATATTCCATGTATGTCTATACGCATATTTTCCATTTACCGTAGTTAGACCATCGCTTATATTTTTGTGGTGGATTATATGGCCGCTTATGTCATAAACGGTGAATTGGACTTTATCGGCCATGCCGCATTCAAAATGTATGGTCGCGCTGTTTTTGGCGGGATTTGGATAAACATAATGCTCGCCAGCATTAAAATCAGGATTGGCTTGTATTGTAATACCGGACAATATTCCGTATATTGAAAAATGAGAAATTTTAGAGCTTATTGTTTTATCCGCTTTATTTACTGTGGAATTTAATAATTGCCAATCTTCTTTTTCTTTATCCCAATAGGCCATTGTCAAATTGTTTTCGTTTAGGCCTATGCCTATATCCGCCAATGAATAAGGCAATGTGATTGTCACTGGTTTTATGAATTTTGTTCCTTCGGGGCCGAATTCAAATAATGTCCCCGCTTCTGATAAGCCTTTTTTTTGATAGGATTTTTTGCGCTTTTCATTGTCTGATTCAGGCGTTTTTGTCAATCTGACTATGTTTATATCCGTGTCCAAATGCAAGGCATTGGCCGGAATGTCCGCTTTCGCGCCCAAATTATGGAAAACCGCGCCGCCTGAATTCGCTCTGATATTGCCGGGAAGTATGACTCTTATATAGTCTTCAGCCATAAAAGTTGTCCCGTCTTTAAATTTTCCTTCAACTTTAATTTCAACCTGTTCGCCAACGGGTAAAAATTGTATTGCGTCTTGCCTGTCAAATTTAACCATTAGATCGCTAATGCCGTTCGAATCATAATCGCCAACGGTTCCAAATTTTATTTTGCCGGACGAGCCCGCCGTTTCTTGAATAACACTTATCGGGTTTGCCAAATTTTGTCCGTTTATTTCCACTATTTTGAGCATGGACGCTTCAATATCGGCCGCGGTTTTTGTTCCGCTTTTAACTTCAAAGTACATTGTTATATATTTGCCTTGGCTTTTTAGATTCAATGTATCAGGGTTTATATCCAAAACAATTTGAGTTTCAGGCACTGAAACATTAATATACGCGGTTTTAATTTCTTCTTCATTTTCCACATTGTCGCATGACATATAATAGATTGTATGCGTGCCGGCTGAAAGCGTAAAGGGCGCGGCATACTCGGGATTTTCACATGTGCCTTGTGGCGCATTTGGGTCATCAGGCGTGTTTTCACAAGCTTCATCGGGATATCTGTTTATTAAAACCAGTGTTTGGTCAATACCGCTCGCCACATCGTTTGAAACGGGATCAATTGCCGTGAGGGTTATTAAATCCGTTTCCGTTATATAAGCTGTTTCACCGGCCCCAAACTCCGAATCGCCTACAGCGATTGTCGTTATCGGCGATGTTCCGTCCGCATAAACTACTGTGGATTTTCCAATTTCATGATTATTAAGATAATCAACGCTGAAGTAATAAAGACTATGTATACCTTCGCTAAGCGTAAAAGGCGCGGTGTAAATAGGATTGGCGCATGTACCGGCCGCCGCGTTTACATCAAAGGGCGTTGACAGGCATTGCTGCGTCGGTTCATTATTTATTAAGTAATAAGTTGTGGCCACGCCTGAAACATCGCTTGTTCCATCGCTCATATCCTCCGCTTCAAGTATTATTTCTTTGTTCGCGGGCAAATAAATCCCCAGCTCCGTTTCATATATTGCTTTGGCAACTATTACGGTTTCAGGCGCCATATAATCATTTATCGGAACCATAACGGCGAAAGGAGAGGCGCTCGGAGAAAATCCTTTTATATAATCATCTCCTCGTTCCGTCGTTACTTTTTCCCATTCCTGAGTTTTATTATCGTAATGGTATAAATCAGCATTGGCTATTTGCATGGGTGTAAGATTGGATGAATCCAATCTTACCGTTATTGTTATATTTTTACATACGGCGGTTGTTATTACATCAAAAGAACCTGAATCAAGCGCTCTGTATCCAGATACTGTAGGGGAAATCATTACCTTTGTGAATATTAATTGCCCTCCCACGCTAATTTCGCCTAAAACTATATCTATATTTTCCACGCTTGTCATCACATTAAAACCGGGCGACACCCATTTCGGATA
>DAOWGR010000091.1 GCA_030637365.1 Elusimicrobiota bacterium | reverse complement strand
ATTTGGAGCCGGGCTTATTGAAATCCGCCACTTCTCAATGACAGATATAAACACAGCTTTTATTGCAGGCCTTCTTGTATCGTTTGTCGCAGGCTGGTTGTCCATTAAATTCCTGCTAAATTTTCTTAAAAACCACAGCGTAAATCTTTTCGTAATTTACAGACTCATTCTCGCCGGGATAGTAACATTCACGATACTGCGATAAGAAACAAGAGGTCAGAAGCACTCTTAGGAATCTGCCCAGCCTTTAGACTGAAAGATTCCAAGGCTATGCCGGGTGCCGTATTAAGGCGCTATGCGCATCGGACGGCCAAGAATGTTAGTCCCGTAACAAAGTTACACGGGGAGAGGCAAGATTTAAAAAGGAGCTTCCTTAATACATCTTTTTTTCCACCACTACAAAACAAAATAAGCTTTGTTGCCATATTCCTACTACTGCTTTTTATTTTTTGAGCCATCCGCGCTTTCGCACTTTTGCGCTTCCGCGCTTCCTACCGGAAACTTAAACTCCAGAACACTGCCCTTTTCATCGCCATTGCTTATGCTCATGGCGCCGCCGTGATTTTTCATTATTTGCTGACAAACAAAAAGGCCCAAACCCGTCCCGCCCTTTTCTTTTCTGCCTGTGTTAAAAGCCTTTATTCCTTTTTTTAAAATATCTTCGGAAAAACCCGGACCCTCATCTTCCAATTTCAAAATAATATGTTCGTTATCGGAATAAATTCTTATTTTTATTGTCCCGCCATCCATTAAAGATATTGAATTAAGCAGCGCGTTAATAACAATTCGCTCAATATGAATTTCACTTACCATAATCAAAGGAAGATTTTCTTCAAAAGAAAAACCAAAACTCACTCCCTTTTCTTTCGCCTGATAAGTCAAAATATCCATCGCCCTTTTGACAGGCTCTTTAATGTCGGCCATTTCAAATTTATAATTTTCATTTTTTACAATCTGCATCGTATTGGCAAGTATTCCCTTTGCAAGATTGGCCGCTTTCATTATCTTGCCAATATCTTTTTTTGAATAAGTATCGCTTTCTTGAATTATTTCAGTGCTTAATAATATTATGGTCATCAGATTTCCCAAGTCATGCACCAGCCCTGAAACAATTTTACCCGTTTCAACCATGGATTCAACTTGAATAATTTCGCTGTCTTTCGCCGTCATTTCTTTATTTAAAACATCAACTTGTTCCCTTTTAAAAAATATTTCAGCCGCCATTTTTTTATTGGACTTGGATGTCCTGTAAATAACCGCGGAAGAAAGAATAAGAACCAACACCTTCGTAAAATAGCTCGCTAAATTTACCGCGTCGAAACTCGCCACAGAGTGAAAATATCCCAATATGCCGCTGATTAAAAGCAAAGTAAAAACAATATTCAAACGACTAACGATAAAAGCCGATGTAAAAAGAGGCAGCATATAAAGAACCCAAAAATATGAATCCGCCGCGCCGGAGTTTGCCAGTATCCCCGTAATTAAAAAAATATTTAAAATTATCAGAACATTTATATATCCGGATTTAACGCCCTGATATTTGGAAATAGCATAACTGAAAATAAGATTGGAAAGCATTAAAAAAAGGAAAAAATAAAGTATTTTGGGATAAACCACCTTCTCGCCGTATCTGGATAAATAAGCGATAGCCACCATAAAAACCGAAAATATTATTTCATAAGCGTTTTTTGGAAAAAAAGCCGCAACTGAGTTTTTAGCGTTTCCTTTTTTCATCGCGGATAGTATATAATATATACGCGCTCATATGAACATGTCAAACAAACTGTTAAAACTGGACAAAGGACAAATATTTAATTTGTTTTTTCTCGGCATACTTTTATTTTTGATTTATCAATTGATAAAGATCTTATCCCCTTTCGCGAGTCCCCTGCTTATATCCCTAATGCTCACGCTTACTTTTTATCCGATGCATTTATGGATAAAAAAACATATCTCCAAAAACAGATTCACATCCGCTTTTATTTCAACATTCATCGTGATTATAACCGCGATACTTCCGATAATTCTGCTCGGCTGGCTTCTTTTCAATGAAACAAAAACCATTTATCCCAAGACCAATGCGTGGATTTCCCGCATTCCTCAAATGGAATTATCTTCCATTTCTCCCAAATTGAGTAAATTAAAACCTTATATAAACATAGACACGCGAGATATAATATCCAAAAATCTTCAAACCATACAACAAAAAATAATACACATCGGCGGGAAAGTTTTAAAAAACATTATGTTTATTTTTGTAAATTTCGTTGTCATTATTCTGACTTTGTTTTTTTTCTTTAGAGACGGCGACAAATGGCTGTCATGGATTATTGATATGGCCCCGATGGATAACGCGCATAAGCATAAAATAGCTCGGCGGCTGTATATCATGATATTGGCGATAGTAAAAGGATTTATATTAACAGCCGCCATTCAAGGCCTGATAGCGATAATAGGATACTCGGCGGCAAGCGTCCCTTCCCCGATTCTTATGGGAGTTTTAACATCCATAGCCGCCCTTATACCATTTGGAGGCACAACGCTTGTCTGGGCGCCCATCGCGATAATAATGTTTATAACCGCCAGCAAAGGCGCCGGAATTTTCCTCTTTTTTTGGGGAGCTTTGGTTATAGGACTTACGGATAATTTTTTAAGGCCCATCTTCATCGGCAAAAAAACAAAACTGCCCATACTGCTGTTATTCCTCGGTTTATTCGGAGGCTTAATGGTATACGGCCCGATAGGAATGATTTTGGGCCCTCTATTGATATCCTGCCTCATTGTCTTTCTTGAAATATACAAGAAAGAAATATCCATAAACTGGAATTTTGCCAATAACGAAAAAAATTAAAATAAAGAAATTCACTATTTGCTGTTTCCTAATTACTAGTAACTAATTACTATCTTTAATCCGCGTGTCTGCACAATTTTTTAATGGAGCATTTTTGGCAATCGCCCTTTGAAGAATAGTCTTTATTAATTATCTTTTCTCCGATATTCCTGATTTCATCAAACACAAAAGCCCTTGCCGACTTATCATACGCGGCCGACACTCTTTGAGAACGCAATAAAAACCAGCATGTCAGATAATCCACATTAATATTAAAACTTTCTTCAAGACCAATGGCATATATTCCAAGTTGAAGATTTTCAAGAGGATTAAAATCATCTCTGTTTTCAAAACCTATTTTATAGTCAATAAGCTCATATTTGCCGTCCGCGTTTCTATCCAAACGATCAATGGTCCCTTTTACGGTCCATTTTTCAAAATTAAATTTAAAATCGCGTTCGGCAAAAATTATGCGGGATTTTTTATCCTGATTATTAAGCCAAAAATCTTCCAAAATACGGCTTCCTTTATTATAAAATTCCATGCTTTCCTGCGGACTCTGAAACCCCGAATTGTTCCAGCTTTCATCATAATAAATAAACAAATCGCTTAAATCCCCGCCAAACCGCGCGTATTTGGCCAAAGCGCGATGAATTGACACGCCAAGAGAAGATTTGGCGGAATATGGAGTATATTTGCCATTCAAATATATGTAAGCATAAAGAAATGGACAATTCTTATAAGCCATTATCTTGGAATAATTAAGTTCAAGAGGATTTGCGCAATGTGACATAAATTAACCGACATCCTGTCGGAATTCAAATTTCAAATAACAAATCCTAAATCCCAAACAATATTCAAATCTCAAAATTCCAAACATTAAAAGTCCTATACATTAAATTAGTCCTGATAAATCAGGCAACTATACAAACTCCAAATATCAAAATACAAATCCCAAACAATATTCAAATCTCAAAATTTCAAACAAATCATTTTTTCTTTTTCATAAAGCTCAAAAGTGTGTCGCCGTATTTAACCTCTTTATAAAGTTCGGCGTTCTCGGGAAACTCCAAAACTTCTTTTTTATGCCTTTGATTTACAACAATGCAATCCTTCGCCATGATATTGGCGGAAAAAACAAGTTCCACGGTCTTTGATGAATATTTTAAAGGAAGATTTTCTTTATCCCTATACGGCGGACCCATAAAAATTATGTCATAGCCCTCATAACCGGAATAATGCTCAAGCCATTCAAGACCGCTTAAAACACTGGCTCTCAAAACCACCGCCTTTTCTTTAAAATCAAGATGTTCAATATTCCTTTCAATAATCCGCAAACACATTCTATCATTCTCCACCATAACGGCTTTTAACGCGCCCCTTGAAAGAGCTTCAAGACTCACGGTTCCCACTCCAGCGTATAAATCAAGAAATATTGAGCCCGTAATGCGCGGCCTTATAATATCAAACAAAGATTGTTTTATCCTTGATGAAATGGGTTTAACATTTTTTGTTTTGGAAACGGAAAAAATTTTTCTGCCTTTTTTTGATCCGGCGATTATGCGCATAAAGATGACATCCCGATGTAATATAAATTTAATTCAAAAAAGTATATAATGTATTATAGAATAAAGCCATGACAACAGAAAATACCGACATAATAATAATTGAAGACGATCCAATGGTGGGAGAGCTTTCAAAAGATCTTTT
>DAOWGR010000128.1 GCA_030637365.1 Elusimicrobiota bacterium | reverse complement strand
TTTAATTCCATGCAGCATCTTCATGACAGGGTTTCAATTGAGAAAATGTTTTCCTGCGTTAAGAAGCATCTTACTGAAAAAGGGAAGTTTATAGTGGATGTGTTTAATCCTAATCCGCATTTTCTTGATAGGGATAATAAGGAGCTTTTTCCGGTAGGTTATTATAAAGATCCGCGTTCAAACGCTCAAATATTGGTCAATGAACGCTATTCTTATGATAAGGCCAGCCAGACAGCCAGTATAATATGGCATTATAGAAAGGGCAAAAAACTTCTGTTTTCAAAAAAGCTCAATATGCGCTGTTTTTTTCCATTGGAGTTTGATAGTTTATTCCATTACAATGGTTTTAAAGTCCTTCATAAATATGGCTCTTTTACAAAAACAAGATTTGGTTCTGAAAGCCAACATCAGATAATCGTATGTAAATAGGCTGTGTAAAGAAATAAATGGAAAGTTAACGGCCTTTGGCCTTTTGATTGAGTTTTGGCACATTTTTATTGAAAAAGGGGGTTGAAATTTGCTATCCTTACTCTACTATGAACACTTATGAACTCATTATAATACTTAATCCTCAGATATCGGATGCTGAAGTTGGCGAATTTATAGAGAAGACAAAAAAACTTGTCGCGGATAAGAAGGGTGAAATTATTTCCGAAGACAAGCTCGGAAGGAGAAAATTGTCCCATGCCATAAATAAAAACAGGGACGGTTTTTATGTTTTTTTCAAAATGAAAGCCGAAGCGGACGCTCTTAAAGATATGAAGCGCCATTTAAAACTTCAGGAAACGGTTCTGAGAACCATGTTTTTTAAAACCGGCAAGGTATTGGCGGTAAAGAAATAATTGCCGAAAAAAAATTCTCCGCGTTAGTGGGAAATTTAGTTTGTTTAATTCTCTAAAAGCGTTGGGGTTAAGGATAATTTTATGAATATAAGAATTCCTGAACAGAATTATGTCCTGCTTACGGGCAGGCTTACCAGAGATCCGGATTTGCGTTATACGGCCAAGGGCATGCCGGTGTGTTCTTTTGATATCGCCGTTAATAAAAATTATAAGGACAAGGCCACCGGAGAGTGGAGAGAGAAGGCGACTTTTGTGGGGATTGTGGCTTGGGGCCCGATGGGTGAGAGATCGGGCGAGAAACTTAAGAAAGGCAGTCCTGTGCATGTGGAGGGAAGTCTTGAAAGTTCCGAATATACCGATAGAGAAGGCAATAAGCGTAAGTCTCTTAAAATAAACGCTAAAAGAATACAATTTCTTGCGGTCGCTTCAAAGGGTGACGCTCCTTCGGGAGAAGAAGATGGAGCGGTGTCCGGCGCGGCAGCTGAAAAGTCGTCAAATGATTCCGGAATAGACGAGGTTCCCTTTTAATATTTTCAATATCGCGGCTTATTTAGGATTTGCCGCCTAATTAATTTTACGGAGAGCATAATATGAACGAAACAGGCAGACCATCAAGACCGGGATCAAAATTTCCGGCCCGCGGCGGCGGTGATTCAAAAAGGCGGTTTCGCGGAAAAAGGTTTACTCCCAGAAGAAAAGTATGCCGACTTTGCGCCGATCACATAGCTAATGTTGATTATAAGCAATTGCAGATTGTTAAAACTTTTGTCGCCGATAGCGGTAAAATACTGTCCAGGCGCATAACGGGCACTTGCGCCAAACATCAAAGGCAGATAACAAAAGCGATTAAGGTAAATCGCAATCTTGCCATTTTACCTTATAGCGGTTAATTTTCAGATTAAAAACATAAAAACTGACGCGTGTGGTAAAGTTTTACGCCACGCGTATCGGCAACAGGTTGCGCGGATATTAGGGGTTTTAGGAGGTTTCGTGAAAGTAATTCTTAAAAAGGATATTCAAAATCTCGGTAAAGCGGGAGAAATTAAAGAGATAAAAGACGGCTATGGCCGAAATTATCTGATTCCAAGAGGATTTGTTGAAATTGCCACCCAAGGCGTTATTCGTTCATGGAAGTTGAGCGCGGAAAAAAGAAAAAAAAGGATGGAACAGGAAAATGAGGCGTTAAAGCAAGTGGGTGAAAAGATTTCGGCTATTACGCTTTCTTTTTCAAGACCTGTTGCCGAAGATGACGCTATTTTTGGTTCTGTGGCAAAAAGCGATATTGTTAAGAGCTTAAAGGCGGCCGATATAGATGTTCACAAGGATATGGTAAATTTGCCGGCGTCCATAAAGGCTTTAGGCAATTTTGAGGTTGAGATAGTTCTTAAATCCGGCATTGCCGCCAAAGTCAAGATTGTGATAACCGCTCACAATAAATGAAGCTATGGGTATACCAATAAATAAATTTTAGGGGAATTTTATGAGCCATATGAAAGTTCCTCCCCATTCAATAGAAGCCGAAATGGCGGTTTTGGGAGCTATGCTTATAGATAAAGACTCTATAATCATGGCCTCGGAGATTCTTCAACCGAAGGATTTTTACAGCGAAATAAATAGAAAAATATTTGACGCCATAGGCGAATTATTCGGTAAGAATAAGCCTGTGGACATTATCACATTGATAGAGGAATTAAAAAAACAAAATAAGCTTGAAGATCTTGGCGGCGAGAAATATTTGGCAGACCTTATGGAAAAGGTTTCAACGCCGGCTCATACCCATAATTACGCTAAAATAGTAAAAGAAAAAGCCCTTTTGAGAGAGCTTATAAACGTTTCCTCTTCCGTAATAGAAAAAGCGTTTTCAAATCAGGAACAAGTTGAGAATATTTTGGATTACGCGCAAGGCCAGATGATTCAGGTTGCGCATAAAAGCACCGATCACGGTTTTGCTTCGGCTGAAGATGTTTCGCAGGAGGTTTTGGAGCGCATTGAAAAAGCTTACGGCAATCAAGAATCCGCTATGGGAGTCCCCACCGGTTTTAAAAGGTATGACGATATGACCGGCGGTTTTCAAGATTCCGAGCTTACAATTTTGGCCGCGCGCCCAAGCCAGGGTAAAACAGCCATGGCTTTAAATATTGCTTATCACGCGGCCGTCAAAAGCAAAAAGAAAACCGTTATCGCCCTTTTTTCTCTCGAAATGGATAAGAATGCCGTTTTTGAGAGAATGGTTTGCAGTTCGGCGATGGCCAATGTGGCCGATGTCAGAAGAGGCAGATTTTCCAGAGAAGTTTTTCCATCTTTAACCAGAGCCATATCGGAAATGGGAGCTTCTTCAATATGGATAGATGACGCGTCCAATCTTGATATTCTTGACATAAGAAACAGAACAAGAAAACTGGCAAATCAGCTTAAAAATAAAGATCAGAAATTAGGTTTGGTTATTATAGATTATTTGCAGCTTATAAGGGGTTCCGGGCGTCGTGAAAACAGACAGCAGGAAGTATCGGAAATATCAAGATTGCTTAAAGACCTTGCCAAAAGCCTCAAAATTCCGGTTCTGGCATTGTCTCAGCTTAATAGAAGAAGCGAAGATAAGGGAAGGGAAGGCGGGCGTCCTCAATTATCGGATTTAAGAGAATCCGGTTCTTTGGAACAGGATGCCGATGTCGTGGCGCTTATATGGCGAGAAGGTTTTATGAGCGATGATCCCGAGCTTAAGAATAAGGTAAAATTGATTATCGCCAAACAAAGAAACGGTCCGGTTGGAACGATTGAATTGAATTTTCTTGATCGCTGCACAAAGTTTGTTAATCCTCCATTGCCCGGAACGGAACCGATTGAAGAAGAATTAGCGCTATAGCGCTACGGCGTAAACAGCGTTGATATGATGATAAGTTTATAGATTGATACGGTAAAAATAAAATTTATTTATTTACATATCATCTTATCAACATATTTTCATATTTTCTGTTTTTACTATGGCTGATACAAAAATCCTAAGACCCACATGGGCGCAAATAAATCTTTCCGCGCTGAAAAACAATATATTAAAAATCAAAAAAATAATCGGCCCTCAAAGCAAATTGCTTTTGGTTGTTAAGGCTGACGCTTATGGGCATGGCGCGCCGGAAGTGGCGCGTTTTGTTCAAGCTGAAAAAATCGCGTGGGGTTATGGCGTTTCTTGTGTTGAAGAAGGTATTGCTTTAAGGAAAGCCGGGATAACTTCGCCTATTCTGATATTGGGGAGCTTGTTTCCTTTTGAAAGTTTTATTGAGGCGATAAATCATGATTTAACTGTAACCATTTCAAGTACGGAGGCGGCTGTTCAGATTGTGAAGGCTTCAAAAAGTTTGGGAAAAAAAGCCATATGCCATATTAAGCTTGAAACGGGCATGGGGCGAATCGGAGCGAGGAGGCCGTCGGCGGTTAAAATTCTTAAAGAGCTGCTTTCATCTTCAAGCGTTTTTGTCGGCGGCGTGTACACGCATCTTTCAAGCAGCGATACGGATAGAGATTTTACCAATCTTCAGCTTTTATATTTTAATGAAACGCTTAAGGAATTTGCGCGATATAAGCTTGAAAATGTCATTAGGCACGCCGCTAATTCTTATGCCGCGGTAAATATTCCTTCAAGCAGATTTGATATGATAAGAACGGGTTTTGCCTGTTATGGCCTTATGGATGGTTTTGAGCCCGTATTATCTCTTAAAACAAGAATAGTGTTTATTAAAAATGTGCGGGAAGGATCGTTTATCAGTTATAATAAAACTTTTAGATGTTCCGGGGCGATGAAAATAGCGACTCTTCCCATAGGCTATGCCGACGGATATTGTAGAAAACATTCAAACAAAGGCCATGTTCTGATAAAGGGTAAAAGATGCTTGGTTTTGGGAGCCGTTACCATGGACATGATAATGGTTGATGTTTCCGATATTGAAAATGTTTTAATAGGAGACGAAGCGGTGATCATAGGCGAACAGGGAGCGGAAAAAATAAGCGTCGGCGAATTGGCTCAAAAAGCCGAAACCTCGTCGTATGAAATTGTTACGCTTATCAGCGCCAGGGTGCCCAGGGTATATGTGAAGTAGGGAGCGAAAACAAGAAGTCAGAAGAAATAGGAGAAATGGCGTAGATATGTAAATACGGTGATAAGAAAAAGGGAATTTCTCTATTCACATATCATCTTATCAACATATTTTCGTATTTGTTGTTTTTGCAATTTATTATGAAATATTTTTCTCACCGATTAGGCCATAATTTTATTCAGTTGGTTAATACCATCGGGAAAGTAAGCTATATGCTGAAATCCGTTACCGTTTGGCTGTTTAAATCCCGTCTTGAATATGAAGAGATAATGAAACAAGCTGTTAGAATAGGCTTTGATTCTCTCATCGTTGTGTGTCTTGTCAATTTTTTTACGGGCATGGTTCTCGCTCTTCAGACGGGGTACAGTTCCAAGAATTTATTTAATGAGCCTTTGTATATCGGAACCATTGTGGGCTTTTCCATAATAAAAGAGCTTGCTCCGGTGCTTACCTGCATTGTGGTTGCCGGCAGAGCGGGCGCGGCGGTAACGGCGGAAATAGGCACAATGAAAGTTACCGAGCAGCTTGACGCTTTGCACGCTTTGGGCACTAATCCCACAAGGTATCTCCTTATTCCCAGATATATTGCCTTTATGATTACAATTCCTATTTTAACGGTGTTCGCGGATTTTGTCGGCATATCGGGCGGATTTATAGTGAGCGTTGTTAAATTGGGAGTTCCGAGCACGGTCTATTGGAATGATGTGTTCACATTTATGGAAATTTCCAGTTTCATGCACGGTTTTTTGAAAACTTTGTTTTTCGCTTTTATAATCGCGACGGTGTCTTGTTATAAAGGCCTTGAAATTTCGGGCGGAGCCGAGGGGGTCAGAAAAGCCACGACCGAATCGGTGGTAACCAGCATGGTTCTTGTTTTGGTTCTTGATTATTTTATAAGCGCGGCGTTCGTGCTGGTGGGAATAATATGATTGAAGTCAGAAATTTGGTGAAAAAATATAAAGACAATATTGTTCTCAATGATATCAGCATTGACATCTCCGACGGGGAGATGTTTAGCGTTATGGGGCCTTCCGGCTGCGGCAAAAGCACTTTTATAAAATGTCTTGTAAGGCTTGTTGAACCCGACGGCGGCAAAATCATTGTGGATGGAAAAAATATTTTAGACGGCCTAAATGAATTTGAATTGGCGAAGTCGCGCCGGAAATTCGGCTATTTGTTTCAAGGCGGAGCATTATTTGATTCTCTTAATGTTATGGAAAATATTTGTTTCGGTTTAAAATATTTAACGGATATAGATCCGTCAAAATATGAGCGAATAGCGAAAGAGAAGCTTTCTCTTGTGGGGCTTCATAATGTTGAAGAGCTTGAAATATCGGAATTGTCCGGCGGAATGAAAAAACGAGTGTCTTTGGCGAGAGTGATAGCGACCGAGCCAAAGTATATTCTTTATGACGAGCCGACAACCGGCCTTGATCCTGTGATTTCCGAAACAATAAGCGGTCTTATACTTGATATGCAAAAAAAGCTTGATATCACTTCCATTGTGGTTACGCATGATCTTAAACTGGCTTTTTCCGTTTCCGACAGGATAGCCATGCTTCATTCCGGTAAATTTGATTTTGTGGGCACTCCGGACGATTTTAAAAAATCCGATAATTCCATCGTTAAAAGTTTTATTAATGATTCAGTCCTTGATGGAAATAATTATAAAAAGGACTATAAATATCCGAAAAACTGAATTTTTTATCATACAGTAATGTTTAGAGTGAATCCTTCAATCTTCTCGGAGAAAAGCTTCTTACTTTATAATATACTTTAAGCTATAATATACGATTAAGGTCATATAATGAGCAATGAAACTAAAACAGGTATATTTGTTCTTGTAGGAACGGTTCTTTTTGGAACAGCCATTTTTCTTTTGGGTGATTATTCTTTTAAGAATCATTATTCCGTGTTTGTTGAATTTAAGGATGTGGCGGGTCTTCCCGATAAATCCATAATTAAGCTTTCAGGCGTTGAGATTGGCAAGATAAATAAGATATATATTAAAGATGAAGCTGTTATTGTCAAAGTGAGTGTTTTTGAGGGAGTTGATATTTATCGCGACGCGAAATTTTCCATCGGTTCCACAAGCATGATTGGCAGTAAATATCTTCAAATTGATCAGGGGAGTCGTTTCTCCGGTATTATAAAAAACGGTGATCGCGTAAAAGGCGAGGACAGTTTGCCTTTGGATAGAGCGCTTACGGAGGTCATAAAGGATGTTCGTAAAATAATAAGCGGTTTTGACGGCGAAAGCATGGGAAAGAATCTTAACAGCTCGCTTTCCAATTTAAGAGAGCTTACCGCCAATATCAATCAGATTGTTGCCAATTCAAAGCCGCACGCTGAAAATATAATGGTAAGAATGGATAGTTTGACGGCAAGACTTGACGATATGATGGAGAAAGCCGATAGAATAATGGCTAAAATAGATAAAGGAGACGGAGCCATAGGCGCTTTGCTGAGCGACAAATCAATAAAGGAAAATGTTACCAGCGCCATTTCCAATCTTAAAGACGCGACAGCGTCCGCCAAAGACGCTTTGGGAAGGATTGGCGGTTTTAGAACTTATTTTAAATTCGGCGCGAAATATGATCCTCTTATTCGGGCTTCCAAAGTAAATGCGGGCGTTAAAATATATCCGAGAGACGGAAGATATTATTATCTTGGCGCTTCCAATCTTATAAATACAAAGAATATCAAACAAGGAACGGATTATACCAAGAGAAATACGGTTGACGCTAAATTTGGATGGGAGTTTAATGATATTGATTTTTATGCCGGAGCTTTAAGCGGAGCGGGCGGAGCCGGCATAAAATACAGCCCTTTTCATTTTAATTCGGCTTTGGACAATCTTATTTTTTTATTTGAAGCTTCCGATATTTCAAGGAACAGATACATCAAAGGCAGGCTTTTTAATTCGCCGATATATACGGCTGGTGTGGAGTTTGAAGTGAATAAATATATTTCAACCGGAATAAGTGTGGAAGATTTGGCCGAAGTAAAAAGATTGAATTATAATGCCAGCATCATTTTTGAAGATAAAGATATCGCGTATCTTTTCGGATTCGCGTCTCTCGCGTCCGTGTCAAAATAAACAGGCAACAAGGCAATTAGGCAACAAGGAACAGAGTCAAATTCTTGAGTGCCAAAATTTTTTTGTTGTTATGCCAAAGCAAAAATATATGGTGAGATTTAAGACAATTTATAAGTGCCAGGAATGCGGCTATTCTTCTTCAAAGTGGGCGGGGCAATGCCAAGAGTGCGGTAAATGGAATTCATTTGTGGAAGAAGCCGAGCAAGTGGTTTCCAAGGCTGCGATAAAAAACAGAACGATGACGGAATTATCGTCAAAAGTTTTAAAGCTTTCCGATGCCGAAATTTTAAATGAAAAATATATTTTAACCAATATTCCGGAGCTTGACAGGGTGTTGGGCGGCGGAATAATAAAAGGGCAAGTCGTCCTTTTGGCGGGGCCTCCGGGAATAGGCAAATCCACTCTGATGCTTATGGCGGCGAAAGCATGGAGTTCTTCGCCTGAGAAATCCACCGCGCTTTATGTTTCGGGAGAGGAATCCCCCGGACAGATTTCAGCGAGAGCCAAGAGATTGTCCATAAAGTCCGATGATATATATATATTATCGGAAACAAATCTTGAGAAGATAATGGAAAGCGTTAATCAGCTGAATCCAAAATTGATTATAATTGATTCCGTGCAAACAATTTATCATCCTGAATTCTTAGGAGGAGCCGGCAGCGTGGGGCAAGTCCGCGAATGTGCGGCGGAACTTTTGAAAGCGTGTAAAAACAAAAACATACCGCTTTTTATTTTAGGTCATATCACCAAAGACGGCGGATTGGCCGGGCCTAAAATTTTAGAGCATATAGTTGATACCGTTTTATATTTTGATATTGAGAAGAAGGATATTTACAGGATTTTGAGAGCCAGTAAAAACAGATTCGGCTCTACGGATGAAATAGGAATATTTGAAATGACGGAGAAAGGAATTATTTCCGTTGGAGCCGCGAGCGATATTTTATTGAGCGGAGATATAGGTTCGTCCACGGTGGGGAGAGCCGTTTCGGTAAGCGCCGAGGGCTCGCGCTGTATGATGGCTGAATTGCAGGCTCTTGTCAGCCATACATATTATCCTTATCCGCGCAGAATCGTAACGGGCATGGATTTGAATAAAGCGCAGGTGTTAATTGCCGCCATTGAAAAAAAACTGGCTGTTAAATTTGACGATAAGGATGTCTTTGTAAGTTTGCAGGGCGGGATAAAAATAAAAGATCCCGCTTTGGATCTTGCTTTTTGCGCCGCCGTAATAAGTTCGGTTAAGGATATTCCTCTTTCATCCGATTGGATTTTTATCGGAGAGGTTGGGATATTGGCGCAAGTTTCAAATGTTCCAATGCTTAATAAAAGAATTTTGGAGGCTGACAGGTCGGGTTTTAAAAAAATATTCGCGCCAAAAATGCCGGAAGGCCATTTAAAGCTTAAGACCTCCAAAGTTGTTGAAATTTGTGATATAAAACAGTTGTATTCGGCGATAACAGCGTAATGTCACAAGTCACATGTAGTTGCAAAGGAAGTAAAGAAAAGAAGTAGCTTGTAAAGGATTAAATATAAGATGTTGAGGCGTAAAAGTTTATTTGCTTTTAATCCAAAGTTTTAACTTATTATTAACCTGAGTTGTAGAGGAGAAAATTATGATAGTTTGGGTATTTAGGATAATCGCGCTTGTTGGAACACCGATAATTACTTATTTTCAAATATCCAAAGATATAAAGGGAGCTTTTTTTGGTTTATGCATAGGCATCGCTTTAATCGGCATAGAGTATATGTTGGAAAACATTAATCTTTTAAGTCTTATGATAGGCATTGTTGGAGCGGCAATAGGCTTGATAATGGCCAAGCTGATGGATTATACCGTCTTTCAGATTTCCAATGAATCATTAAATATTATTTGGGATCAATATACCATCGTTATTAAATTCGCTCTCGCTTTGCTTGGTATGATTATTGCCGTTAAAAAGCTTCCGGAGCTTGATGACTTGGACAGAAATATACTTTCTTTGGGAAAGAAGTATGGCAAAAATATGAAAATTCTGGAAATATCGGCCATCGTGGACGGCAGAATATTGGATGTTTGCGAGACTAAATTTATTACCGGCTCGATTATAACTCCAAGATTCATCGTTCAGGAGCTTCATATGCTCGCGGATTCCAGAGATTCCATATCGCGCGCCAAGGGGCGCAGGGGTTTGGATATTTTAGCCAGACTTCAAGAGTCAAAGGATATTCCTTTCAAGATAATAGACAGGGAAGTGGATGATATAGACGATAACTCTTTAAAGTTGATAAAAATAGCCAAAGAGCTCGGATGCAGCGTGATAACGGCTGATTTCAATATCAATAAACTGGGCTCTCTTGAAAATGTCCCTGTGCTGAATATAAATGATTTGTCCACCTCTCTTAAGCCTGTGGTTTTGCCTGGTGAAGATATGTCTATTTTTACAATGAAAGAGGGGAAAGAAAAAGATCAGGGAGTCGGTTATCTTGATGACGGAACCATGGTGGTTCTTGAAGATGGCCGCCAACATATAGGAAAGAAAGTCAATGTAATAGTGCAATCCATACTTCAGACTTCGCAAGGACGCATAATTTTTACAAGAGTTAAAAACGGAAAATTTAATAATAAGTGAGCGCGGCGTTTATGCCTGAAGACAAAATAAAATATTCTTCCATATTGAAAAACGGACATTCCGTAAAAAGCGGGCGAGCCGCGATAATACTCGCGGGCGGAAAGGGAACGCGCATGGGCTCGGACAAGCAGTATATGAAATTATGCGCAAAGCCCATGATAGAATGGACATTGGACGCTTTTACGGGATTGTTTGATGAAGTAATTCTTGTTCTCTCTCCTGAAAATATCGCCCTTTATGGAAAGGAAACGGAAAAGAAAGGGATAAAAATCGCCGTAGCCGGAGAAACAAGAATAAAATCTCTTATAAGCGGTTTTTCAAAAGTGTCTTTGGATGCGGATATTGTGGCCGTTCATGACGGAGCAAGGCCTCTTGTCAGCGGAGATTTGATTTCGCGCTGCGTGAGCGCGGCTAAAAAAAACGGAGCTTCGGTTCCGGTCGTTCCGTTAAAAGACACCGTGAAAAAAAAATCGTTTAACGGGCTTAATGTCGTTGAGACTCTTAACAGAGCCGATTACGCGGCTGTTCACACGCCGCAATGCTATAAAAGAAGTATCATTAAAAATATTATTGAAAAGATTGACTTAAAAAAGGATTATTCGGATGAATCGCAAATTCTTGAAGAAATGGGTATTGAGGTTAAAATT
>DAOWGR010000012.1 GCA_030637365.1 Elusimicrobiota bacterium | reverse complement strand
CCGGCATTAAGCTTCCCTTTGATTTTAATCCCAATAAAGCGGCGGGGTTCAAGCATAAAAGTTCAACCATGCGTTTTTTACTTATAATCTTTTTTAAAACCAATTCGCTTACAACCAGCGCGAGCATGGTCTCAAGCCCTATTATGCCGAAAGGGGCTTTAATAAAACTTTTTTTCTTTGCGCTTTTCAGGTGAGGAGCGTGATCGGAAGCTATAATATCAATGGTTCCGTCTTTAAGACCTTTTTTAATCGCGAGGATATCCTTTTTTGTTCTTAAAGGAGGATTCATTTTAAAATTGGTATTTAGGCAAGCCGCGTCTTCATCCGTAAGCGTAAAATGATGAGGACAAACCTCCGCCGTAACGCGAATGCCGGATTTTTTGGCGCATCTTAAAAGTTCAATGGTCTCTTTGCAGCTCGCGTGCTGAATATGCAAAAAAGCTCTTGTGGCGGCGGCCGCGAGCATATCTCTTAAAACAATAAAAATTTCAGCTTCTCGCGCTATTGCCGGAAGCTTAAGGCGCGCGCTTACAATACCTTTATTTAAAACCCCTCCCGCCGATATATGCGTATCTTCGCAATGCTCTAAAAAGGGAATATTTAATTTTTTGGAAAGTTTTAAAGCCTGTTTTAATAAATCTTCATCCATTACCGCCGAGCCGTCATCGGTAATCGCCTTTATTCCCGCTTTATGCATGGCTTTGACGGGAGCTAATTTAACGCCCGCTTTCTTGGCGCTTACAGCCCCCGAAAAAAAAACATTTATTAAAGCCTTCTTTTCAGCGAGCGCGATAAGTTTTTTTATAATCTCGGGCGAATCCGTCGCGGGATTGGTGTTTGGCATAGCCAAAACGGATGTTATGCCGCCGGCGGCCGCGGCATTTGAAACGGATTCAATGGTTTCGCTTTTCTCGCCGCCCGGCTGACGAGTATGCACATGCATATCCACAATACCCGGAATAATCCACTTTCCCTCAGCTTGAATAATTTCAGTTCCGCGCTCTTTTTTTACAGAGATGTTTTTTGAAAGCCTTTTTATTCGGCCGTTCTCAATCAAAACATCAAGTTTTTCGGTTATATCGGCTCGCGCGTCAATTACTATGCCGTTTTTTATCAGTAGTTTTGTCATTATCCTTATATTCTTTTTTGGCTTTTTCCATATCTCCGCTTTCAGATTTAATTGTAACTATCCTGTGTTTAAAAGAATCGGCATTTTCTTTATAAATCAGTAATTGAAAAGAGGTTATAAGTAAAAAAATAATGCCCAAAATCTTAATGATTTTCTTTTCCGTGAAAAATTCGCTTATTTTCAAAACAAGAGCCATTGTTAAAGTGATTGCCATGGCGATATGATTTGCCATAACAAAAACCCTCGCTTCATCATTAACGCGGAAAGGCATAATCGCGTAAAGAACGGCTATGGTAAAAATAAAAATCCAATAAGCATATCCCCAGAATTTATTTTTTTTTCGGTCCGACTCAAATAAAACGCCTGAAAACCCGGCGGATATAAACACGCAAGATAAGGCCATGAAAATAAAAAATCCGGGTTTGATTTTCATAACGGAGATAGCGAAGTCAAAGCTCCAATCTCCCACCACAATAATTATCGCCAACAATGATAAAGCTCCGGCGGCAATAAAAGCGAGCGGAGCGACAAATTTAATTTTCTCCCGAACTTCTTCTTTCTCTTGGATACAAAGGATTATACCGCCCATTATAAAAAAAGCCGCTCCCTGAAAAAAATGAATAAGAGTTGAAGCCAACTTGAAATTTTCCGAAGGATTATCCATCATTTCTTTCTCCGTTTTCTATACACATGAATAAACATAAAACCGAATAGCGCGATAAGAACTATTCCAAAGAGTTTATTTGAGTAAAATACTACCCGGGTTTCCACGGGTTTTAAATCGTTTTTAACGCCGGCCTCCGCTTTATTTTGCGCCGCAGCCTTTTTATCAATTTTTACAGGCGTCTTAATAACCGATTTTTCTTTTTTTAAAGAGGCTTCATCCGCATTAAAAATCCCGCCAAAAAAAAACGATTCTTTTTTTGGCGCGCCGCAAGTATCGCTATCATCAGCGCAAACATCATTGGAATATTGAGGACTGATTGTTCTGCCCCATGTGTCTGACGCATTATCAATAGCATGAACAATATTGGCTCCCATTATTAAAAACATTGAAATGCGAAATATTTTCATAACCTTGTTAATATCCGTTAAAAGACGCCATATCGTCAAAATTCTTTTTCTCGCGCTCTTTCGGATTTTCATCTCGATAACCTATGCTTATCATTAGTTCAGCCCGATAATTTTTCGGTATTTTCAATATTTCAGCCGCCTTCTTTTTATTAAACAACCCTATATGGCAAGTTCCAAGGTCCAGTTCTTCGGCCTGCAAAACAAAATGTTCGGCGGCTATGCCGATATCCACCTGCCTAAAATCAATATCCTGAATTTTATTGCCCACACGGGCTGTAATATTTTGTTTCTGTGAAACTATAATCGCGAAAGCCGGCGCAAGGGCTGCAAATTTACATATTGAATATATGCCCGAAAAAATCTCTTTGGCCAAATTATCTCTAACGGCCCTATCATCAACCACTATAAACTTATACGGCTGGCTATTGCAGGCGGAAGGGCTGAGCCGGGCGGCCTCAAGGCATAGTTTCAGTTTTTCTCTTTCAACGGGCCTGTCTTGATATTTTCTTATGCTTCTTCTTTTTCGCGCAAGCTCTAAAAATGAATATTTTTCCATAATCATATTGTATAAAAATTAGGGCGCACCAATTATAAGCCTAATGTCCCAAAAGCTCACATAACATTAAGTAATTGAATATGGGCACGGAAATTAATAGGGTAATTCCGCTGTATCTTAATTGGGGCGGGCGGGATATATCTATATAAAAGAATTAAGACGAAATAAAGGCATGACAATTGTGTTTGCTAAGCATGGCCCTTCGGAACCCGACTTGGGCATACCGGAGGGTGAGATAGGGAAAGGCGCAGTACTAAGCGACCTTGGTCATGCGTGTAAATACAATTGTTATGCTTCAATAAATTAGTGAAGTAAATGCAAAAACTTCACTAACCTATAATGACAGGTCTTGCTTCAAATAAATCTATAAACTCACAGGATTCTAATTAGGAATTTAAACCGGATTGGTTCTGCCGAATCGCCTGGCGATATCATGTTTTGAAAAATACAGAAGAGTGGGGCGCCCGTGGGGACAATGCAAACTGTCTTTGGCTTTCTTTAAATCCTCAATAAGCCTTATCGCTTCTTCATTTTTAAGCCTGTCATGCGCTTTTATTGATTTTTTACAAGCGAGAGCCGCCACGGTGTTTCTTTTCAAATCTTCGGTTGATTTTTCGGGATTTCCCAAAATTTCGGAGAGATAGCTCAAAAACTCGCTTAAAGCTTCGGGCGTAAAATAAAATATGGAAGGAGTGGAATGAAGACGAACGGTATTTGAGCCAAACAACTCTATCTCAAAACCCGCTTTATCAAGCCATTCTTTCCATCTCATGGCGTTTTCAATCTGCGACCTTGAAAGTTCTACCGTAACCGGCGAAAGCAATGGCTGAACTTTTATTTTATCGGCGGAAAATTCATCAAGATATTTTTCAAACAAAACTCTTTCCTGAGCCGCGTGCTGATCAATAAGAAGCAGGCCTCTGCCGGATTCAAAAACAAGATAACTGCGCGCAATCTGGCCCAAATAAATAATCGGCTCCCGATACCATGAATCTTCCCTCGAATTATCGGAAGAAACAATGGCTTGCGGAAAAAGTCCGCCTTGCGTTAATTCCGCGTCTTTTAAAGCGAAAGTTGTTCCATCCGACACGGCCAAAGCGGCGGAGGGTTCGGCAATAGCGCTTATCAAATTAATATTGCCGTCAAAATTATTATTTTTATTTTCAGGAAAAGATGTAGGCGCTTCTATTTTTTGAATTTTGGCAAAAACAGAATTGGAAATAATTTTAAAAATATCTCCGTCTTTTTTGAATTTTACGTCTTTTTTTTGAGGATGAATATTAACATCAAAATCGGAAGGCGGCATATCTATAAAAATAACGCAAGAAGGATGCTTGCGATCCAAAATCCCGCTATACCCTTTATATAAAGATTGATGAAGCACTTTTGAAGAAACAGGCCTTTTGTTCACAAAAAAATATTGATTAAGGCGGGACGCGGAAAAACCGTCGGGCTTGGAAATAAGTCCGCTAATCTTAATATCTCCGTTTTTACTTTCCATACTCATGAGGCTTTTGGAAAGATTCTTCCCCAAAACCAATGAAGATCTTTCCAATAATTTATCGGAAGAATTTCCAAGTGAAACATGAAACGCGAAAATTTCAACATTATCTATTTTAAGAAAAAAGGAAATATCAAGATTGGATAAGGCGGCCTCTTCCACGGCTCTTATGAGATGCGCCCTTTCACTTTGATCGCTTTTTAAAAATTTTTCTCTGGCGGGAGTATTAAAAAACAAATCTCTGACTTCAACAATAGTCCCTTTTACGGGAGGGGTTTTGCCTTCGGAAACTATTTTACCCCCTTCGCCGTTTATGGATAAGCCAAAAACCGAATCTTCTTTCGAACTTATTATTGAAAGCCTTGAAACCGCGAAAACGGAGTATAAAGCTTCTCCCCTAAATCCGAAGCTTTCAAGTTTTTCCAAGTCCTCAAATTTTGATATTTTGCTTGTTGAATGCCTTCTGACGGATAAAATCAAATCTTCTTTATCCATTCCGCGTCCGTCGTCTTGAACCCGTATAAGCTTTCTGCCGGCTTTTTCTATTTCAATATTTATTCTTTTGGCGCCGGAATCTATGGAATTCTCTATAAGCTCTTTTAAAACCGAAGCCGGCCTTTCAACCACTTCCCCCGCGGCTATCTTGCTTATAACATCTTCCGTTAATAAATTAATTTCAGACATAGAACTTAAATCCCAAAACTCAAATAATAAATCTCAAATAAACTCCAATATCCAATTATGCCAAACTTTGCCACGATATACATCCAATACAATTTTACAATAAACGAAGCTATGCTTCATACTGTGTCGACAACTATGCCCTTAGGAATCTAAAAGATTCCAAGGATGTCTACGCCATGCGGCATAGCATGGTAGTCCCGTGAACAAAGTTACACGGGGAGAACGACCTTTTTTAGCGGAAACAAAAAAACGGTTCCGCGCGATTTTTTCATTTTAAAAACACTCAAACAAAAAGCCGCTGATCATTTCAGCGGCTTTTTATCTTTACAATTTCAATTACCTTTTATTTACGCTTATATATCCAATTTAAAAAATCAGACCATTTGCTTTCGCGAGCGAACGGCAAATCCCAATAAAGGGTTTCAAAATGTTTTTCAAACGCTTCCATTGACCCTAAAATCATTTGCACCGGAGGAAGATGAATTGAAATACCGTGAGCGCGGCTGAAATCATATCCCGTATTTGATTTTCCGGTATAATTGTACGAGTAAACAAGCTCATTTGATATATAATCCATAAGCTCCAGGCCTTTTTGCCGGGCGCGTCTGTGTTTCGGCAGATCTTGCGGAAGATTTTTTGTAACAATATCCACAAAATCATATAAATCTCCCGCAATGGATAGGCGGCGGGCCAAAGCGGAAGTTGAAGATGTGGTAATTCCAAAAATATCAAACCGGATGGCTTTTTTAATTCCTTCATCAATGGATTTCTTGTCATCGGCGTCCATTGTGGAAATCACCCAATCATCAAGCCTGTAAACAAAACCCTGAAGTTTGGAAATACTGATTACGGAAGCATGTCCTCCCGAGAGTTTATAAGCTTCGGCTCTGTCAACATAACTGTCCGCCAATAATTTTCCTAAATTTTCGTTGGATATGTTTGGATATGAATTTAAAGCATCAAGCATCATTGTAAAGTCGTATCCGACAGACCACATTAACTCGCTGGACCCGACCATTACATCAACATAATCTTTAACTTGATACGCGACTTCGGCCATCTGCATCAGGCAGGACTGCAGCACAAGCACATCAACTTTTCCGGTGGCTTTCATAAGCGATGAAAATTCCGGCAAAGTGACATAATTGCCCGTTTGAGTGTCAATGGATATTCCCTTATTTTTTTTCTTTTGATCAAAAAAACCGGTGCCGTGTCCGTAAATGATAAAAACATATCTTTTGGCCGGATATTTGGTTTTTGCCCATTTGGTAAAAGCCGCGATATTTCTCCAGTCGCCCATGTCCTCATTTTTTTTCCTTCTAACTATGTCCATCGCCAAAGGTCTGAGCGCGGAATAATCTATGGCTCCCCTGGCGTTTTCAAAAAACTCTTTTAAATGCCGGTCAATATCTTCAGGATTCGCGCCTTCTCCCAATGCTATTCTCACGGTTGTGGTTGAAACAACTCCTTCAGCGTATCTAATCGGTATGCCAGCCTCTATCACCACATTAACTTTATTGGTGGAACCGATTTTTTTCATATCAAGCATTTGCCAAACTTGAGCATAGCGAAGATTGTCTTTTGAATTGGAATAGACCATAACCGTCCATTCTTTTAACTCCGAACGCCGCGCCGCAGTCGGAACTCTATCGGCGGGAACAGGTTCGGGAATATTACCGGAGAAAATGTCCTCCGTCATATCCGCGTAATTTATATTTTCCAAAGCAAAATCGGAAAAATTCTCGGCTTTTGCCCCTACGGCAAAAAATACGCTGAATATAAAAGTAGTTATAATTTTTTTCATAACGCGGCTCCCTTTGTCAGTCTTATCTTTGATGTTCACTAATATAATACTTCATCAGACCAGTTTGTAAAAGAGCACTTGGAACTAAGTTCGCATAGGCCCTTTGAACCATAGCCTTTTCATGGAAAATCACGCGTGATTTTTAAATTCTTAGGTTATAATTTGATTGGCGGAAAATATCCGTTCTCGGTATCCGCAAT
>DAOWGR010000157.1 GCA_030637365.1 Elusimicrobiota bacterium | reverse complement strand
TTTATTGTTTTATTTGGCCAAAACCTATGGCATAAAAAATAAAAAATTTATTGTTCCGCTCCTAAGTCTCGGTTTAATAATGCTGGTTTACGCTTTTGCCGGTTTGGATTTTAAATCGCTTGTTGACAGGCTTATATGGTGGAGAGACGGTTTTAAAATATTCGCTGACAGAATGGCATTCGGATTTGGCTTTGGAAGCTTTTCTTTTGTTTATCCGGCGTATCATGAATCCGCAGCCGGCGGGATTTCGTCCATTTACGCGCATAATTATTTTTTGGAGTTTTTGGCGGAGAACGGATTAATTTCTTCAATAATATGGTTTGTTTTTCTTGCCGGATCATTTATTAAAGGCCGGCCCGTTATAAAATATTCCATTCTCGCGGTTTTACTGCATTCATTTGTTGATTTCGGTCTTTCTTTGCCGTTTAATTTTTGGCTTTTTTGTTTTATCTTGGGCATAAATAATAAGCCGCTTTGGCGCGGAGAATATAAAAAAATAATACATGGAAAATTTTACGCGTTGATTGTTTTTTGTTTGCTTGTGGCATCTTTAAATTATGGATATAAACGCTTAAAACTTAATGTTGTATACGGGGATATAATCCAATCGTTAAATTCCGGAGAAGTTGAAGCGGGGTTGAATTTGATTGACGAGGCGATAATCATTGACGGGAATAATTCATTGATATATAAATTGAAGGGCGATTTTTATTTGAATGCCGCGCGCGCGAAAAAAGACGAGGCTATGCCGGGCGCCGTGTCACCCCACCACCTGCTTGCCCGCTATAAGCGGGCGTATGTTTCTTCTGATTGTCCTCTGGACAATAAGCAGGTGGTGGGGTCACGGACTATGTCCATCAAAACGGCCAAATTTTTGTTTTTTGAAGCCGCCGCCGCTTTTGAAGAAGCTCTTATATTCAATCCATACGATAAAGGCGTTTATAAAGAGCTTTTGAGAATTTATGAATATGCCGGAGAGAAAAAATTGATTAATGATATTAAATCGCGGCGAATCGAGCTTCTAAAATGAAATTTTTAAATATAATAAAAAACAAATATAAAACAATAGACGCGCTGCCGTCATTATTGCTGACATTGTCTTTTTTTCTGGGAGGACTCAGAGAATTTGATGAATGGGCGGTTTTTACTTTGGTGTTTGTCGGCGTTTTTCTTTTTTTTCGTGAAAAGATATCAATTGAAAAAATCGGTTTATGGGCGATTTTCGCTCTATGGCTTTTAATTTCAATATTTTTTTCCCATGCGCCTTTGGAAAGCTTTTGGCAGTTTTCCAAATATTTATTGTTTCTTCTTTTTTTCTGCTTTACAGCTTCGAGAAGGGAAGCGGCTTTAAAAACATGGGTGATTTTGGTCTTTTCTTTCGCTCTTTTAAGCGCGGCAATTGTTTTTTATCAAGCGCCTTGTTTTAATCTTCCTCTTCCCAAAAACCAAAATTATACGGCGGCTTTTTTTGCCGTTTGTGCCGCCGCTCTTGTTTTGCTTATTGTTTCGGTTCGGTCCGTTAAAACGCGATTTTATTCATTCGGTTTGCTTATCGTTTTTATGGCGGCAATGATTGTTTTGCGTTCAAGAGGGGCGTTATTGGCGTTTATCCTTTGTTCCATGCTGATTTTAATTTATCGCAGGCATTACAGAGTTTTTGTTTTCAGTTTGTTTTTAATCGCGGCGGGAACGGTTTTTATGCCGTCGGAGTTAATGGCCGAATTATTGAAAATTCACGACCCGAACGCCTTCCAGAGATTAAATATATGGCGCGCGGCGTTTGAAGGGATTTATCTTTATCCCGCGTGGGGATACGGAGTCGGCGGATTTGAGCATCTTTTTTCTTATTTAAAATTTCCGGCTTTTGACGGAATATCGTATTTTGGGCATTACGCGCGGCACGCGCATAGCGAGATTTTAAATATAGCCGCCGGCAGCGGAATAGCCGCGGCGTTTATTTTTTTAGCGGCGTTTGTCAAATCTTTAAGTTTTAAAATAAAAAATGAAGTTAAAAACCGAGGTTTTCACGAGGAATCTTCCGATTTGTTTTTTGAAGCCAAGACCTTGAAAGGAGTTTCCGCGAAGGATGATAATATTTACGCGGATATTGTCAGAGTTTTCGCCATAACTGTTTTTTTTCAATCTTGTTTTGATGTTATCTTCTATTTGGGGAGCGTTAATTTATTGTTTTTTGGGAGTCTGGGTTTTGCCGCGTCATTTTCCAAGTTTGAAAAAAATCAAAAAAACGAAACCATTAAAAACGGAATATTATTTTTTTCCGCCATTGTTTTGGCGGGTTCTTTATGTATTAAGCAAAAAAATGATAATTTGCGCGATTGCGCTCTTAATTGCGAAGAATTTTCCGATAGGAGCGCGGCGCTTGGAAAAATTTCCATATTAAATTTAAACGGCAAGGAACTGATTTTTGAGAATATTAAAACAAAGCTTTTAACGAGCTCAAATTACGCGCTCGCGCTTGCTCACGCGCGTTATGCCGAAAGGCTTTATCCATTGTCCTGGATATTTAAGTTTATGCAGGCTGAAATTTATTTTAAAACTTTGAATTACCCGGAAGCTAAAAAGAAAATAAATGATATTCTCATGATAGAGCCCAATTGTTTGCCGGCAAGATTCATGCGGGCTGAAATATTATATGCCGGGGGAGAATTTAAAAGCGCTTTTGTGGAAATGGCGCGCATAGAGAAAATAATTAAAAATTTCAAAGTGTTAAAACTTTCCGATTACAATAAAGCTCTTTTAAGATTTGATTATAATGGATATGATATTTTAAAAAAACGATTATCTTCCCTGTCCCGCCTATGGCGGGATAAGCAGGGAGGCTCCGCAAAGTCAAAGGAGGCTTCGTGGAAACACAAATGTGGCAAGATTATTGTTTAAATTCAGGCAATGTTTTTCTTGGCAATGATATTAATCTGATTTCAAGCGGAGAAGACGCTTTTCCTTTGATAATTAAAAAAGTAAAGGCCGCGAGAAAATTTATATTTATTGAGGTTTATTCTTTCAGTGATGACCATATAGGCAGGGCATTTGGCGATATGTTGGCGAAAAAAGTTCGTCAAGGCGTCAAAGTTTACATAATTTATGATTCCATAGGATCCCTTTCCACCGGCGGCAATTTTTTTAAAAAGATGAGGAGAGAGGGGATTAAAGTTAAAGAATATCATCAGGCTGTTCCGTGGAAGCCGCATTGGAATTTATTTAAAAGAGATCATAGAAAGCTTTTATGTATAGACGGCGAAACGGCTTTCATCGGAGGTTTTAATATATCGGAGTATTACGCGCCAAAATCCATGGGAGGGCGCGGCTGGAAAGACGTGGTGGCGGAAATAAAAGGCGATATTGTAAGCGCCATTGAAAAAGAGTTTTTGTCGTCATGGGAAAGATGTCGGGGGCTTAAGGAGGACCTTCACGGTTTAAATGCCGGCGAAAAAAGCGGGTTTAATAATGGGACAATGCCGGCGAGTATTGTTTCCGCTTCAGGCATTAGGGATAGAATGTCAATAAGAAGAAGTTATAAATATGCCATTGAAAAAGCGAAAGAATATATTTTTATAACCAATGCTTATTTTCTTCCCGATAAAATAATTTACAGGAAACTTATAAAAGCGGCTAAAAAGGGCGTGGATATAAGAATTATAACGCCTTTTAACACCGATCATCCATATGTGCGCTGGGCTTCATGGGCATTATATTCCAATATGATAAAAAGCGGAATTAAAATTTATGAATGGCAGGGAGCAATTCTTCATTCCAAAGCGGCTGTTATAGACGGTATTTGGTCATCGGTCGGAAGCCATAATTTAGACCACAGAAGCCTCTATTATAATTTGGAACTTAATGTTAATGTTTTTGACAAGAAATTCGGCGGTGAAATGGCGGATATGTTTTTCGGCGATTTAAAAAACTCTCGCCGGATTACCATGGCTGATTGTAAAAACAGGCGGCTTTTATCTAAAATGGGGAGCAAGGTTCTTTATTTTTTCAGATCATGGCTGTGAGAAGGTTGCAGGCTTCAGGGAACAGGTCATAAGAAATGATAGGGAATAAGGCTGTATGGGAAACTATAAGACAGTAATTAAGAAATTAGAAACACCTATTAGCTGCCAAGCTGTCTATCTGTCGTGTTGTCGAGCTTACTTATGAAATTTATATTTTCGGTTTTTTTATTGTTATTTGTTTTTGAAATATCCGTTTATTCCCAAAGCAATGATCCCGCTCCAACTTACGCGGGGGGCGCGGCAAGAGGAAGCGGAGGAGAATCATTCGGTGGCAAAAACTTGTCCTTGAATGAAATCAAAAATAAAATTTTAACGGATCTTTTTTTTAGGGGAAAAGTGGCGGACGGTTTTATAGACGCGAATCTTTATGAGAAGATACCGGGCGCCAAGGGAAAAGCATATGCGGAAATTAGAGAGGCGCTTATATTGTGGATAGGTGATAATCCCGATGAAGCGGCTGAAATATTTTTTGACAGTTATGGGATAAAAGTGGTTTCGGGAACGGTAAAAATCAAATATAGCAATTTAAAACGCAGGTTAAATCCTCATTTTCTCCAACTGATTAAAAATCTTTCCGCTTCGGCGAAAAACTTTTCGCTTGATGATGAGAGTCTGACTATGGCGGGCAGGAGGCTTTTTGAAGGGCTTATCGCCAGGCCTGATTACGCGAATGTGGATATGCCTTCTTTTATGCCGCGAGAAGAAGGCGGATTGAGAGATGAATTTGATTTCGCGGATTTTAAATTGAATCACGCTCAGTTAGAGCAAGAAACCAAAAACATGACTTTATGGGTTTCATCGCTTAAAAATAATATTGAAAAGAAGATATATCAAGCAAAAAAATCAGCGGGATATGACAACAAAAGAATTCGCGCCTTATATGTGAAAACTTTCAAATTGTATAAAACTTTTATCGTAAGAACATCTTGTCTTAAGGGGCGCGAAAATATAACGGCCAAGGAGTCCTCCGGTCTTGAAAAAGAGAGATTTCTTCTGCGAAAGAGTTTAACCGTTTTACAGCTGCTTATGGAATATGGCAAGCTTAATTTGCAAAGAAAGATTTTTAACGAAAAACATCCAAACTTTGCTTTTCTCGCGTACGACAGTGAACAAACTCTTGGGAAAATTTTGGAATTTCTTAATAAAATTGAACGAGGTGATGTTAAAATTAGAGAATTGAATTCGGGCGCTTATGAAATTTACGCTCGCGTGGAAAATTCAATTTTAAAAAACAATTTTTATTTATGGCTTATCGCGTTTAAAAAAAGCGCCGATAGCATAAAATTTTCATGCGCGTATGATTTTTTGATGTTCACGCATTTAAAAACTATAAAACCGCTTCCCGATTATGTCGCGCTCAGAAACCAACTTCAAAAAGATTCGGATAAAATAGAAGAATTGCTTTTTAAAATAAAAAACGGAAAAGAAAACGAAATGTTTGCTTTGATGGCTCAAAATAAAGCGCGCGGCAATAACGCGGGCATTATGGATACTCTGAAAAAAATGAAAGAATCTTTTAAAAAAAGCGCCGAGTTTTCCGCCGCGAATAAAAAAGTGCAAAGAATATTTTGGGACGGCATTTTCAATCCTTTTAAGATATATATGGATAAAAGCGGGAAGATGAAGATACGAGTGAACTATTTCATAATGGAGGCGTTATGAAAAAGAATAAAGAGCTTATTATATGTTCTTTGGGGCTTTTTAAGAATCAATGCACTCTTGAAGTGTTGGCTATGATTAAAACATGCGACATTGTTTTTACCCATATAATTGACGGGGAAATTTCACGGTTTCTAAAAAAACTTTCCATTCGCGTTAAGATTATAAGGAATCTTAAGCCTGATAAAACCGCTCAAGTGGCCGTTTCGGCTTTCAAAGAGTTTAATAAGATTTGTTTTTTAACATATGGAAATCCCATGTTTTTAAACGCCACCACAGGCTATTTAAAAAAGAAAGCTTTAAAGGCCGGCGTTAAAACAACTGTTTTAAACGCCATATCGTCTTTTGACGCCATAATTTCTCTTTTAAAGTTAACTAAATTTTCAGATATCGGTATTAGGGTTGTGGATATTGCCGATTGCATAAAAAATGTGGCGGTTACCCCCGAAATGGACACATTGTTTTTTATGGCCGGAGATTTGAATTTAAGGGGAAATGAAAAACACAAAAACAATTTTATCAAAAAGCTTATGGCCGCGTATCCCAAGAACGCTTCCTATGTTATGGTTGACGCCAAATCCATCGCTAAAAACACTGATACATTGATATGGGGAGAAGTTTATGATTTAGGAAAGTGTTTTAGCGGGGTTAATGAGAGAACGACTTTGTTTTTACCGGCGATTGGCGGCAAGTGATTGAGTGATTAATGTTTTTAAGGAGTTCCTTAGACGCTCAATCTTTTAATCATTCAATTATTCAATACTCTTTTTTACTTCTGGGCTATTGCTTCCATGCTCTATCCCTGAATTAATTCTTTTATTATTGAACTTGTAATCTTGGGATTGGCTTTTCCTTTGGATTTTTTCATTATCATGCCCATTATCGGGCCTATCGCTTTCTCGTTTCCGCTTTTAAAGTCTTCAATGGCTTTTGGATTTTTATCTAAAGCTTCTTTGGCCCATTCGCGAATTTGATTTTCATCGGATACTTGGCTCATCTCGGACGCTTCTATCAATTCTTTGGGTGATGTTGGTTTTTCCCATATTTTATCCAGTACTTGTTTGGATATGGTGGCTGATATTTTTTCGGATTTTAACAATTGCGCGAGTTCGGCTATATATTGGGGAATAATGGGGCTGTCTTTTATTTCCAATTTATTGGCGTTTAATCTTCCCATAAGTTCCGTGGCTATAAGATTGGCCGATATTTTAGGTTCGCCGCCAAGTTCCACGCAATTCTCAAAATAAGAGGATAGATTTTTATTGGCTGTCAGAAGATTGGCGTCATAATCGTTTAAAGCGTATTGCTTAATAAATCGGGCTTTTTTCCGATGAGGCAATTCTCCCAGGCTGTTTTTTATTTCAGAGGAATATTCATCGCTAAGCTTTAAGGCAATAAGATCCGGTTCGGGAAAATATCTATAATCATTGGCTGTTTCTTTTGAACGCATGGAATATGTTTTTTCTTCTTTATCGTTCCAAAGCCGAGTATCGCTTAGCACCGTTTCGCCGTTTTTTATAATATTCGTTTGCCTGGCTATTTCATAAACAATGGAATCTTTTACAGCTTTGAAGGAATTCAGATTTTTAATTTCAACTTTTTTGCCCAGTTCCACGGCTTCTTTGGGTTTCAGGGATATATTTACATCGCAGCGCAATTCTCCTTTTTCCATATCGCAATTGGAAACTTCTATCCATTTCATTGTTTTTTTCAGTTCCGTGAGATAGGTATAGGCCTCTTCCGGAGAATTTATATCGGGTTCGGACACTATTTCAAGCAAAGGAATTCCGGCGCGATTTAAATCAATAAGAGTATGTTCCAAGTTTTTACTGCCGATGGAATGAAGGGATTTGCCCGCGTCTTCTTCAAGATGGGCTCTGGTGATGCTTATGAGCTTTTCTCCGTCCGGAGTTTTTATTTTTATGTGTCCGCGCTGCGCGAGCGGTTTTTCAAATTGTGAGATCTGATAAGATTTGGGCAAATCCGGATAAAAATAATTTTTTCTCGCGAAAATGGAATAAGGCGCTATAGTACAATTGATCGCGAGAGCCGCTTTAGAGCCGAGTTCCACGGCTTTTTTGTTTATAACCGGCAGAGCGCCGGGCTGGCTTGTGCATACGGGACAGATTGAAGAATTGGCTTTTGCCTCTTGGCTGGTTTGGGCGCAAGCGCAAAACATTTTGGTTTTTGTTTTCAATTGCAAATGTATTTCAAGGCCTATTACGGTTTGTAAATCAGACATTTTTCTTCCTTAAAAAATTAATAATTTTTAAATCGCTTGGATATGTTAAAGTTTTTTCGGCTTCATTGATTGAAAGCCATTTTAAACCGGAAATTTCTTCCGGTGTTTCCACGATTCCCTTGTCGCCGAGTTTTTCCATTACAAACCAATCCACGGTTTTATCAATTTTAAAACCGTTTTTAAAGAAGTTATATCGAGCTTTAAATATTTTTTCAATAATGCGGCATTTGTAGCCGGTTTCTTCCTTCACTTCTCGTATGGCCGCGGTTTGGGCCGTTTCATCTTTTTCTATATGGCCTTTTGGAAAGGTCCATATTTGCCGTCCTCCTAAAGTATTCATCAGAATAATCAGCAATTTTTCGTCATCAACGATTACTCCGCCGGCCGAATATTCTTTTTTATGTGGATTGTTTTCTTTAGTCACTTAATAATCCCAGTATGGAAAAGAGAGAAGTTTCATTAAAATGATTTGAAGTAAATTGCATTCCGACGGACAAACCGGCTTCAGTTTTGTTTTTACATGGCGCCGAAACGGCGCATACGCCGGCCAAGCTTGCCGGGATGGTAAAGATGTCCGAAAGATACATTGAAATGGGGTTTTTTAATTTATCGCCGAATTTGAAAGCGGTTGTCGGCGTTGTCGGCGTTAATATAATATCAATTTCCGTGAAGGCTTTTTTAAAATCATTTTTTATAAGAGTTCTTATTTTTTGCGCTTTTATATAATAATCGTCGTAATAACCGGCGCTTAGGCTGTACGTTCCCAGCATTATCCTTCTTTTCACTTCCGGCCCAAAACCTTCTCCGCGGCTGAGTTTATAAAAATTTATTAAGGAATCCGCTTTTTTTGAATTTAGGCCGTAGCGTGTTCCGTCATATCTGCCTAAATTTGAGCTGGCTTCGCCGGAGGCGATTATATAGTAAGTTGGAAGAGCGTATTGGGTATTGGGCAGAGAAATATCAAGCATACTCGCGCCTAAATTCTTTAATTTTTGGATTGTTAATAAAAATTCCTCTTTTATTTTAGGTTCAAGTCCTTCCATAAAAGGTTCTTTTGGGATGCCTATTTTTATCGCTTTGATATCAAACTTTTTTTCTGTTTGTTGGAGGATGCTTGATGTTGAATCTTTTTTATCATGACCGGAGATAACCGAAAAAGCCAGTTTCATGTCTTCAGGGTTATTGGTAAAACAGCCAATCTGGTCCAGGCTTGAGGCGAAAGCCGCGAGTCCGTATCTTGAAACACTGCCATAAGTGGGTTTTAATCCATAAACGCCGCAAAAAGCCGCGGGTTGGCGGATTGAACCGCCCGTATCGGAGCCGAGAGAAATTAAAGCCATGGTTGCCGCCACCGCCGCCGCCGAGCCGCCGGAAGAACCGCCAGGCACATGTTTTTCATTAAGCGGGTTTTTTGTGTTTTTAAAAGCTGAATTTTCCGTTGAAGATCCCATTGCAAATTCATCCATATTGGTTCTGCCTATTATCACGGCATCTTCCTCTAATAATTTTTCCACCGCTGTCGCGCTGTAAGGAGAAATATAATTTTCAAGTATTTTGGAAGCGCAGGTCATGCGGTGGTTTTTATACAGCATATTATCTTTTATCGCCACCGGTACGCCGGCAAGCGTTCCAACAGGCTTTTTTTGCGCAACTTTTAAGTCTATTTCTTCGGCCTTTTTTAAAGCTGAATCGGCAAAGACTTCCAGAAAGGCGTTTATTTTTTTATCCTTTTCTTTTATCCTGTCCAAATAGTCGTTTATTATGTCAGTGGCTTTAATTTCTCCGCTTTTAACTTTATTGGCTATTGAAATCGCATTCATTCTTTGTTTCCTTTTAAATTAAATTTCATTGTTGTCTGTTTTAGGTTTTAAGCCCTGAACTTTAAGTTCTTTTATTCAATTACTTTTTTAACTTTTATAAAATCAAATTCTCTTGCCGGGACATTGCTTAGAAGAGCCTGCGTGTCGGGGAATTTTTTCACTTTATCTTCTCTTAAATGGCTTTTTCCGCTTAACGCGTATGAAGCGGGCTCGGTATTGGATATATCCGCTTTATTTAATTTTTCCATCCAAACGAGAATATCTTTCAGCTGCGCGCCGTAAATTTTTTTTTCCTCATCCGTTAATTCCAGTTTAGCCAGCTCGGCGATATGTTCTATTTCTTTTTTTGTTATTTCCATAGTGGTTTTTCCTATAAAAAATCAATTCACTGATTTCTACTTTCTTATCTCTGTTTTTATTTTTATTTACACCATTTCAAGCGGAGCGTATTTAAGCATAAAAGTTTGTTTTCCGCCATTATCAAAGGCAACGGTTACTTTGGTGAATTCGCCCGTTCCCACAAGATTGATCACTTTCCCTATTCCATAAACGGGATGGGCTACTTTGCGTCCAGCCGTTATTCGCGGTCCTTCAGGAACATAAGGGGCGCTTTGCGGCATTTCTTCATTTTGATTTTCTTCTTTTCCCTTAATCAGTTCCGTTTCAAACAAAAATCTGGAGGCCATATTGGGATAAGTTTTGCCGAATATTTTTCTTGTATTCGCCCAAGTCATAAAAAGTTTTTGTTTCGCTCTTGTCATGCCGACATAGCAGAGCCGTCTTTCTTCTTCCATTTCGCTGTTTGAAGAATGAGAAGCGTTGATTGGAAATAATCCGTCTTCAAGGCCCGTTAAAAATACCGCCGGAAATTCCAATCCCTTGGCAAGATGAACGGTCATTAATGTTACGGCGTATTTGCTATATTCCAAATTATCCACTTCCGAAGCCAGAGAAACATTTTCCAGAAATTTATGTATTGACGGAGAGATATTCTGTTTTTCCATTCTGTCTTCAAATTCTTTAACGGCATTAACAAGCTCCTGAAGATTGCCGAGTTTTGTTAGAGATGCTTCAGGATCTTTTTCTGATAAATCTTCAATGGATTGCCAGTAGCCGGATTTTGTCAATAGCTTTTCAATAATTATATATAGCGGAGTCTCTCCCAGTTCCGCTTTTAAGCTGTTTATCATTATTGTGAATTCTTTAATTCCCCGCCGAGCCATGGGGGTAAGTTTTGGAATTTGAAATTCGTTTTCCAAAGCGTCAAAGAGAGGCAGTTGATGTTCCAGCGCGTAGGCTTGAATTTTTTCAAGAGCCGTTTTGCCGATGCCCCTGGCCGGAGTGTTTACCACTCTCAGAAGGCTTACGGTGTCATAAGGATTTGCCAATAGCCTAAAATACGCCACAGCGTCTTTTATTTCCTTTCTATTGTAAAATTTAATTGAGCCGATAAGGCGATAGGGGATGCTCATTCTCATAAAGGTCTCTTCAAATGAGCGGCTTTGCGCGTTTGTTCTGTAGAATATCACAAAATCATTGTATGTATAGGCGCCGGAAGCGGTCAGCTTTTTAATTTTATTATAAATAAACCTTGATTCGTCTATTTCCCCGGAGCATTCGATAATTTCCACATTATCTCCGGTATTGTTTTTAGTCCAAAGATTTTTTGACTGCCTGTTTCTGTTGCGAACTATGACTTTATTGGCGGCATTCAGTATATTGGCGGTTGAACGGTAATTTTGCTCAAGGATAATTGTTTTCGCGTTCTTAAAATCTTTTTCAAATTCCAGAATATTGCGTATATTCGCGCCGCGCCAGGAATAAATTGTCTGATCGGGGTCTCCGACCACGCAAAGATTTTGATGTTTTTCCGCCAGAGTTTTTATCAAGACATATTGAGCGTGATTCGTGTCCTGATATTCATCCACGAGAACATATTGAAAATATTCTTGATAATATTCGCGCAAATCGTCTTTTTCTTTCAAAAGCTTGCAGGTCTTATGTATAAGATCTCCAAAATCCAAAGCTCCGGCAAGAGCCAATTTTGCTTGATAAAGCCGGTATATTCTGGCGGTTTTTAAGCGATTGGTTTCGCCCGCAGCTTCGGCGGCCGTTGAATAGGCTTCTTCATCTATCAAATCGTCTTTGGCTTTTGAAATCAAATTTATGTAAAGACCGATTTTATTTTTTTCGCTTTCAAGATTAATCTCTTTCAAGATTGAACCGATAAGTTTTTTTTGGTCGTCCGCGTCATAAATTAAGAAATTTTGTTTAATGCCGATAAGTTCGCCATGCTGTCTTAAAAGTTTGGCTCCAAGGGCATGAAATGTATGCATCCATATTCCGCTTGAATAAGGGGTTATTTGCGCTATGCGCTGGCGCATTTCAGCGGCGGCTTTATTGGTGAAAGTAATGGCCAGTATTTTGGATGGTGATACGCCGGAAGCTATTAAAAGAGCTATTTTGGAAGTCAGTGTTTTTGTTTTTCCTGTTCCGGCTCCGGCAAGAATTAAAAGCGGGTTTTCAAAATATTTAACCGCTTCAAGCTGTTTTGAATTTAAGCCTAATTTATCAAGGGTTATGGAATCAGGTTCTATGCGCAAAATATCAGGCATAAACAGATTTTATAATTTTTTGCCATTGCCTGTCACAAATAAAGTGCGACAGCTCGGCAGCGAGGCGGCAAGACAGTATAGTGGGGGCAGTGCCTTTGTGCTTCTATTCGTCAAAAAGTTAGAAATCAGAAAACAATTAAGAAGGAACGGGGTTATTGTATGATGATAGGCCGTGAAGACCTGATTTTTTTGCCATTCATGGTTTCCGCCTATGGAATGATTGTGGTTTATACCACTTTATGAGCCATAGGCTCGTTTATTGGTCGTTCACATAGTTACCGACACTTTATAAAGCATAGCTTCGTTTATTGTAATATATCTCTAAATAATGAAAAGCGGAAAAAAATTTATATTAAAGAAAATTGTTTCAGGGGGGCAAAGCGGTGTTGACAGGGCTGCTTTGGACGCGGCTATTAAATTGAAAATTGCTTGCGGAGGATATGCTCCCAAAGGGAGATTGGCGGAAGACGGGATAATAAGCGATAAATATCCTCTTACTGAAAGCTATTCTTCAAATTATTGCGTTAGAACCAGATTAAATATCAGATATTCTTGCGTTACCTTAATACTAAAAGATGGAGAGCTTGAAGGCGGGACTCTCTATACTTTTGAGATTTGTAAAAGATTCAAGAAACCTGTAAAAGTGGTGGATTTAAAAGATAAAAATGTCATTGCGGAAATTAAAGAATTTCTTGAAGAGGTTTCACCTAAAATTCTGAATATTGCGGGGCCGCGCGAATCCAAGAAGCCCGGCATTTATAAAAAAGCGCTTAAAGTTTTATTAAAAGCGCTTAAACCGGCGCAACCCGCGGGGTTGCATTGATTAGACATTGAATTTGAAGAAACAGATATCTCCGTCTTTAACGATATAAGTTTTTCCCTCTAAGCGGATAAGGCCTTTTTCGCGGAGTATTTTTTCGGTTTTATGTTCGCAAATAGATTCAAATGAGTATATGTCAGCTTTTATAAATCCTCTTTCAAAATCCGTATGTATTCTGCCCGCCGCCTGCGGGGCGGTTGAGCCGTCCTTTAAATTCCATGCCCGAACTTCATCTTCACTGCCTACAGTAAAGAAAGAAATGAGTTTTAAGAGTTTTTTCGCGGCGAGGGCTATTTTTTCAAGACCGGTGTATTCTTCTCCTATGTCTTGCAAAAAAACCGATTTTTCTTCGTCGGGAAGTTCAGCTATTTCAGATTCTATTTGCGCCGATATTTGCACGAAGCCCGCGTTCTTGGATTCGGCGTATTGTTTGAATTTTTCAATCAAATCATTATTGGGTTTTTCCGAGGTGTTTGCCACATATAATATCGGTTTTACGGTTAAAAGATTGAAATCTCTTAGTTCTTCATTTGAATATCCGCAGACTGAAGCGGGTTTGCCTTCAGCGAGAGCTTTTTTTATATTTTCAAGTTTTTCATTTTTGGCTATAGCCTCTTTATCGCCCGTTTTTACATAGCCGGTATTTTTACTTATCATTTTCTCAATGGATTCCAAATCCGCCAACATCAGTTCCGTTTCAATTATTTCAATATCTCTTATGGGCTCAACTTCGCCCAAAACATGGACAACATCGGGATTGTCAAAAGCCCTTACAACCTGAATTATAGCGTCCACTTCCCGTATATTGGCTAAAAATTTATTGCCAAGCCCTTCGCCTTTGGACGCTCCTTTAACGAGGCCCGCTATATCAACGAATTTGATATATGCTGGTGTTTTTTTCGGCGGCTTAAAAATATCAAAAAGTTTATCCAGTCTTTTGTCGGGCAGGGGGACAATGCCTATATTGGGGTCTATTGTGGTGAAAGGGTAATTTGAAGACGCGGCTCCCGCTTTGGTTAAAGCGTTGAAGAGCGTTGATTTTCCGACATTGGGCAGTCCCACTATTCCTATTTCCATAAATTAATATCCTTTTACGAGTTAGAGAATTTGTTCTTATATAATATTAAATTTGAAAGATGTAGAGAAATGGCAGGGAGGGATGTCAATTGTATTTACACGCAGGACCAGGGTCGCTTAGCACTGCGCCCTTGCGTCTCTCACCCTCCTGAATGTTAAAGTCGGGCTCCGAACGCTCCTGCTTAGCAAACACAATTGCCATTCATAGATGCTTTAATTTTTTTGCGTAAAATATCCACGCCCTTTTTTTGATAAAGGACTGTGTATTTACCCGCCCTTTTAAAAGATTAAGGAAAATATTTATAAGTTTTGTTAAATTATGAGTAGCTTTGGAGGGGCATAGCTGCGAAAAAATTCGCCGCGGTGAATTGTTAATATTTTTTGAATGGATTTTTCCATTTATAATACGAACCTTTTTTATCTAAAAGTTCTTGGTCTGTTAAGCCTCCTTTCGGCATGCCGTTAAATGTAAAAGTTATTGCCATATCTTCATTGAATAAGAGTTTGTAAATATTATTTTTAACTTGGCATTCATTAAAGCTATAGATTTGGATATTGCTTTTATCCTCTATTTTATAGGTTTTTATTCTTTCCAAAGTGAATTCAGTTTTTACCATGGGAAAAGTAACTTTATGAAAGAATAACAATTTACGTTCAAAATTCATCAATTTTGTATTTTCAAAGAATTCTCTTTCAAAAACAGCTGTCCATACTCCATTGATTTCATCATATTTTATTTTTGACAAGTCACAATATCCATCATGAAGAATATCACATACCTTTAAAAGAGATTTTTTATCAATAATATTAACTTTGAGTAAATTATTATTCATTTTTTTTATTTAACTCAGCTGTTGGCAGCTGTGCGCTATATCATGAGTAAAATAGTTAATTGTGCTGGTTGGTTATGTTTTCATATCTTTTTAAAGGTGTATTTCTTGATTTAATAAATATTTTTCAGTTTATCCGATGCCGCAAACAATGCTTGCGGCCCCAACGGGATTCGAACCCGTGATCTCCGCCTTGAGAGGGCGGCGTCCTAGGCCGCTAGACGATGGGGCCATAAGTGTCAATACTGCCATATTTTGTAAGCCGACGGTCGGATTTGAACCGACGACCTATCGCTTACAAGGCGATTGCTCTACCCCTGAGCTACGTCGGCGTCTTAACTGACCATATTTTAGCAAGTTTTCCGGTCTTGTAAAAGTGAGATTATTATTTACCGGTTGATTCAAGTTTTAAAAGGCGGAATTTGAGGTATTTATTTATTTTAACTTTAGCCAGGACTTGTCCGCTTTTAGCGTTTTTTAAAGGATTGTTTTCATTTATAAAAAATTTTTCTATGCCGTA
>DAOWGR010000064.1 GCA_030637365.1 Elusimicrobiota bacterium | reverse complement strand
GAACTCGGAAATGTTCACAGAATATCCGCCGGATTCAAATTTTAATACGAAAAGTACGCAAAACCTCCGCGTCCTTTTCGCTCCCCTTCCATGACCTCTGGCATTACTTGAACCAACTGACCTATTTTCACATAGGCCCATTTCCATAAAATCAAAGGACTTTAGGCTCTAATAAGGGAATACTAAATTGTGTTAAACTTCTAACAGAGAAGTGAAGAATAAATCATATACGGAGGCAATTTAAATGAAAAAAGCAATAATATTCGCAATAGCGATAAGCTTAAGCGGAACGGTATTTGCAAACGGGATAAACAGCATTGAAACAAAGGAAAAATCATGGAGTTACACCCCGGAATTCTTCCTGCAACGGGATGATAATGGTAGTTTTGTCTGTAAAAATAAGTCCGGAATAAAGGGATACAATGAAATCACTATTAATGAATTAATGGAATATCCCCAAAAAGGTGAATGCGCGAACTTAAACGGAACAGACTTAAGCGGAGCTTATCTGAGAGGGGCTAACCTAAGCGGGGCTGACTTGAGAGGAACCGATCTGAGTAAAACTTACCTGAGAGGAGCTGACCTGAGATGGACTATACTGAGCGACGCTAACTTAAAAGAGGCTAACTTGAAATATGCCAGCCTGAGCGACGCTAATCTGAACGACGCTGACCTGAGCGGAGCTGACCTGAGCGGAGCCTACCTGAGATGGGCTGACCTGAGCGGAGCTGACCTGAGCAGAGCTGTCCTAAACGAAGCAAAATATAACAATAAGACAATTCTGCCTTTTGATGACGCTGAAGCAAAGAAAAGAGGAATGATAAAAATGAAATAAATTCAGAACAGTATTATTGTTATTACATTATTTTGAAACAGTGGCGCCCAAGATAAGCGCCACTGTTTTTTTATCACACATAACAAAATTTGAAAAACTGAATTGATGTTAATATTGTAACCGCAAAGCTCCTGAGTAACATTGTGGAATCCTGCTATTATTTTAAAATTTCTCCTCTCTTTTTTGTCATTGGAAAAGCAATAGCCGTCCATATGCCTGAAAATAATATTCCGGCCACGGCATAAAAGACTCCGCCAATAATCGTAAATGAAGAAATCGCGAAAATGCAAAACGCGGTAAATCCCTTGGAAAATCTATAAGTAAAAGCATCCGCTATCTGTTTGGCGCGATAGCGGGTATCATAAGAAAAAGGAATATATAAAGTTTCTTTGCTTGCTCTAAAAATGGAATAATCCAAACCTTTAAAAATTAAAAACGCGCAAGCGGCGAAAGCAAGCTGAGGATAAACAAATAAAACAATAAAATTCACGCAATGAATAAGCGGAATCGCGACTTGAATTACTCTTATGGATACCTTTTTCATTATTAATGGCGTTATTAAAAACTGCATAATAAAAGCAAAAACATTAACCTTCATCCAAAAACCGCCGAAATAAGCGGTTCTTAAATCCTTTCCGACTATGGCATCTTGCACAAGGTGCGTGAACCTGAGATCCATAAGGGCGGAAACCACCTGCGTGGAAAATATAACAAGAGCGATATACATTACGGTCTTATTTTCCCTAAATATATTCAAACCCAGATGCCCCTTGGCTCCGCCCGATTCCTCTTTTGAAGGAACGGGCTCGCCGCCTTTATTGTAAGCTATCTGAGCGAATATCAAAGCCGGAATCATCATGATTGCCGCGGCAAGAATAAAATTTTCAGTGCTGAATTTCACGGCATAACGAGCTATTAAAAACCCCGCCGCTATCGAACCAAGCGTAGTCATGCCGATTATGGGGCCATTGTATAGTTTTGCCTCGGAAGTCTTTAATATGCTGTTGACAAAAGACCAAATCTGCTCAATCAAAATGACAATATACGCCTCTTTAAACAAATACAGCAAGAAAGCAAAAGGTTTATATCCGTTTTTCAGACCGATAAAAAAAATGACAAAAAGAATCATGCTAAACGATATGGAAGAAAGAAAAGCTTTTCTGCTTCCCAACATTGAAAGCAATCGGCCATACCCATAGATACATGCCGCCATCGCAAACGGCACCATGGCCATCGCGTAAGGTTTATTAGCGGCGCCATAATGATGTATTAACAGAGATTCGGAAACCGATCTTATAAATTCATAGCCGGCCAATAAAAAGGCTGTTGAAAAAGAAAGAGCCAGCATTGAAAATAATATTTTTTTGCCGCGCTCGGTTTTTAAGTTTTCAAAAATTTCGGACATAAATAATTCAGGGTGTAGGGTAAAGGGTTTAGGGTAAAATTCACGAAACAAACGGCGTAGATATGGAAAAAACCAATAAAGGAATTTTCCAATCTACTTATTACCGTATTAACATATCACCTTTTTTTTCACTGTTACCCGCAACTTATGATGAAAATTTCCACCACCTGTTACCTGTTACCTGTTACCTGTTACCTGTAAAAATTTGCAGCGCAAATTTTTAATATTTGAACATTCCTTTTTCGTAAAGGGTGATTATCTTTCCGCTTTTAAGAACGGCTTTAACTATTTTATCTTCCGTATTTATCAAATCCCAATGTATGGAAGAGGAATTAAAACCAAGTTTGTCTTTAATTTTCTTATCCATTTTCGCGATATTGCCGGTATAGGTATCAAAATAAGAAGAACCAACCGCGAGATGACAATTACCGTTCTTGCCGCCAAAATTTTCATCAAAAAGAGTGTCGGCCATAAACTTGTCTATTTTGGAAAATCTTTTATCGGTCAATGATATTTCGCCCACCATGGACGCGCCTTTATCGGTGGAGAGTATTTTTTTAACATAGTCCTCGCCTTTTTTGGCCGAAATTTTAACAGCCTTGCCGTTTTTAAATTCAAGCCTTATGCCTTCAACATAATTCCCTCCTCTAAAAGCGGGAAGATTGGCGAAATAAACACCTTCGGTGTAGCGGCAATCGGGAGAAGTGAAAATTTCAAAGCTCGGAATATTATGTCCGCTGACGCCCAAAAATTGTCTCATATCGCCGACTTTTATTTTAAGGTCCATGGACTTTGACTTAAAAAGCAATCGGTCAATCTTAAGGGATTTCAGCCATTTTTTAATACCCATGCTTTCTTTATAAAGCCACGCCCATTTTTTGGCGGGATTCTTCTCATTTAAAAAACAGGCTTTCGCGATTTGGCGGCTATACTCCTTAAGCGAAAGCTTGGCGTTTCTGGCAAGTTCCTCGGTGGGATAAGTGCATAAAGTCCAGCCAAAAAGCCCTTTCTCTTCATTCTTTGTCATTATATCTCTCAGGCATTTTCTCGCTATCGCCACTTCCGATTGCCTTTTGGTGTCTATATCCTTTAAATGAGTCAAAGATTTCGGCGCGTGAATATAAATATTGCCGCCGAGACCCGCGCATAATTCTTTATCTCCCGGAGCTATAAATTTCCGTTGCGCCGAATCCGAGTAAGCATAAAAATTTCTTTCAATTTCGGGAGTAAGCATTGTTCTAAAAATGACATTGTATTTTTGCTTAATAAGCTTGGCATGCACCACTTCGCCAAGAGGCAAGCCTTCCGCATCGCATCTTAGAAGAATGGAATCATATTTTTTAAGGGACGGCCTCGCGGTTTTAAGCCCCCAAATAAGGGTATCCGCGTATTTTTCCAATTCTTTTTGAGTGAAAACTTTCACCCCGCCGCCAGCCTGCTGTTTCTTAAGCGCCGCTTGTTTTTTTTGATTGCCCTTTGGGCGATAAGTAAGTGGTAAAGCCATATTCTTGTCTCCTTGTGTGGAATTTATTTTTTAAATTTTTTAATGATTTTGCCGGGATTTATTATCTTGATTTTATATTTTTTTTCGGCTTCTTGAACAGACAATATTTCCGCGGTCTCAAAAACAGCTTTTAAAAATTTTTTGGGAGTCATATCATTGTCCGCCTGACAAGCCAAGGCATAAACTCCCGCCATATAAGAAACGGCAAAACTGTATTTGCCGCGTTTTGAAAAATGATAATTATCTTCCCCTTTGGCGGATGCCACCGTTCTTGAATTTGACGGAACATAAACGGTTTTCATATCGGCATTGCCCGAACCGTTTTCCGAAGAAAAATCAAACCAAATTGAAGGCGCGTATGATTCAAAAAAGTTCGGTTCTCTGAGAGAAGCTCTGTCCAAAGCGGCTATTCTATAGCCATACAGCTTTGAAGACAGCGGACTTGCTATAAAAATCCCTTCTTTCGCCGCTTCGCTTAAAGCTTTGAGCAATTCATCATATCCCTTAACCGATCCCTCCGGCCAAGCGAAAGAAAAAACCATAATTTTTATTTTCTCGCTTGGCGGCAAAATTTTATTAACGCTCAATATTCTGTTTACCGCTTTGGCGAGCCACTTAAAATCATAAGCGTACCATGAAGAAGCAAAAACGCTCATGGTTCCGGGATCGGTCGCTATATAGTAAATATCGCTTTTAGGCGCCACGCCCGAAACATTGCCCGCGGCTATTGAAATCATCGCCTCGCCATGGCCGCCTCGCTCCAATAAATCATGCAATCTCAAATAGTGTATTTCTTCATAAAGTTTAAGCCTTTCTTTATACTCGGAATGACCCGTTAAAATTCGCTGATCTATTACGGCTATTGAAACACCTTTCCCATTTATATTTTTTTTATGAAGAGCCCTTATCCCAAAACCGGGGTTTTTTCCCATTTCAAGTATTTTTGAAGGAATAAAAGATTTTGGAAGATTTTTAGGCCATTTTGTAAAAGCGTCAAAATCCGAGTTTAATAAAATACCGGCTTTGTCGCTTAAATCAACCGCTGACAAATCAACTCCGGATAAATCCCTGTTTGAGGATTTATTATTTTTGTTTTTAAAAGGCTCTTGATTTTTACGATTGGTTTTTTGACGCGCTTTTCTTTCCAAAACGCCGAAAATATTCCCGGAACCGGAATATTCGGTATTATAAAACAAGAAACTGTTAAAAATAAGTATGGAGGCAAAACCGCACAAAATTACAATTAATCCGCCTTTTAAATAAATATTCCACTTATTCAAAATTCCTCCGCATTACAAATAAGCTTGCTGAAAAACCTTAGCGAACCGTATTATCATTGTTTTCGCGAAGGTACTTAACATCCAATCTGTCTTTTTCTCTACCCGTGGATTTCTTATTCTTAATCAAGAAATTTAATATCAGCGCTTAATAAGATTTGCAACATTTCTTTGTAATCTTCGTTCAACATTTTTATTGCCTTACAATGACCATATTTCGCTGGTAATTTCTCACATAAATGCCAATAATTCTCTTTGCGGTAAATCAACAAAACAATCTTCTTGTTTTAACATTTTTTTAAGCGAACCTTTGTCTCTTTTCATTCTCATAACAGCCATATTATACTATGTTTTCCAAGGCCTCACATTTTTCGTATTTCAATTTTCTTTTATCATTTTTGCCGTGCTTATACGGGAATTATAAATTAGTCCCGCCAAAGGCGGGAAACTCAAATCCCAAAATTCAAATAACAAATCTCAAATAAATTCCAAAATACCAAACATTGGCCATTTGCCTATCCGCCGATGCTGTGTGGCGGAATGCGCATCCCCATATATTAAAATCCTCCTCATTCCCCCTTTATAAAAGGGGGAAGAACTTTTATTCTTTCTCCCCTCTTTAAAAAAGAGGGGCTGGGGGAGATTTACTTTTATCACCAAGCTTTGACCGTCTGATGGGCATAGCCCCTTGATACCCTCTCCAGATTCCACAGGAATCTATCCAGTGAGGGCAGGCGGCGATAGCATAGCCAACCCAGCATAGCTTTGAATTTCCTATACATTAAATTAAACCGCGGCCGATTTAAAAAAATCTGTATTTGCTTGTAACGCGCAATAATCTCCCCGGACGCGGAACACCCGGAATTTCCTCATATTTAACATTAAAAATATTCGCGACTCCCGCAGACAATTTAAAATCACCGTATTTTTTGGACAATTCAATATCCGCGAGAAAATATTCATCCTCATTTTCCCTTTTTACTCCCGATATTTTAAAAAAGGCGCAAGTTTCACCTAACATATTATAATTCAAACTAAAATCGCCGCGATGTTTGGGATAGACCAAAGCGTATTTTGAAATATAATCGGTAAGGCTTTTCTTTGTGATATATGAGTATTTCAAAGACGCCTCAAAAGACTCAAATCGGGCTTGAAATAATTCTTCAAAACCCCAGACATTAACCTTGCCGATATTTTTCGCCGACCAGGCAATATCCGTTATATTGGATTTAACCCAATCAATCAAGTCCGATTCATCCCTATTATACACTGTTGAGCGAATATGAAAGTTTTTATCAAAACTATAATCCAAACCGGCTTCATATGACCAATTTTTCTCAG
>DAOWGR010000165.1 GCA_030637365.1 Elusimicrobiota bacterium | reverse complement strand
TTCCGGCGCGGAAGTGGGAGGACCGGTTTTGGAACATCCTGATTTCGCCGGCATTCATTGAATTAGTAAAGTCGTCAACGGTTCCCATCTTGATGGTCTTTATTTGAGCCGCTAAATCGTCTTTAATTTCAGACCATAAAGATTTTGGAATATAAGCGCGGGACGCGGCCGAACATTTTTGGCCTTGGTATTCAAAAGCGCCTCTTATAATGGCGGTTTTAAGGGCTGCGGGGTCCGCGCTTTTATGCGCGAATATAAAATCTTTTCCGCCGGTTTCTCCGACTATTCGGGGATATGATTTATAGGCGTCCAAATTTCTAACGGCGCTTGCCCACATTCCTTTAAATACCGCGGTGCTGCCGGTAAAATGAATGCCGGCGAAATCAGGATGTTCCAAAACCGGTCCTCCCACTTCCGCGCCGGAACCCGGAATCATATTTATCACGCCGTCAGGCAGGCCGGCGGACTGAAACAGCTTCATCAGATAATAAGCCGAATGTACGGCTGTGGACGCCGGTTTCCATAAAACAGTATTGCCCATTATGGCGGGAGCGGCGGAAAGATTGCCGGCTATGGAGGTAAAATTAAACGGAGTTAGCGCGAAAACAAATCCTTCAAGCGGCCTATAATCCACATAATTCCACATGCCTAAAGGGGAAAAGGGTTGTTGTTTATATATTTCCTCGGCATAGAAAGCGTTATATCTGAGAAAATCAATAAGTTCGCAAGCCGCGTCTATTTCCGCTTGGAAAACATTTTTAGATTGGCCAAGCATGGTGGAAGCGTTTAAAGTGGCTCGCATGGGGCCCGCCAATAACTCGGCCGCTTTTAAAAAAATGGCCGCTCTGTGTCCGAATGGCATATTATCCCAGTCTTTTTTAGCTTCTTTTGCCGCTATTGCCGCCATTTCAATTTCTTTTTTTCCGGCCTTATGGTACTTTGCGATGATAAGGTTATGTTCATGAGGCGTTCTTATTTCTCCCATATTGCCTGTGCGGATTTCTTTTCCGCCTATAATCAAAGGGATTTCAATTATTTCTTTTTTCATTTCAGCCAGTCTGGCTTTAATTTCTTTTTTTTCTTTGGAACCAGAGATATAACCTAAAATAGGCTCATTTTGCGGTTTGGGCACTTGTAGTATTGAATTCATAATTTCCTCCGTAGTAACTGCGGGTTTCCACCGCTACTTCTTTTCCGCCACTAAAACTTCGGCGAACCAGCCGATGCCGTAGTTGGATGGGGCGGACCCGCCGATGCTTTAATGGCGGGAAGATTTAGATTGAGGCTAAGTAATTATGCCACAGAACCTAAAGACGGGGTGTTTCTTGTTTTGCTTGTACTCTCCGTTAGAAGATAGTCCTTTCTAAGCGGGGGTGGTGCGCCCACCAAGAATCGAACTTGGATCCCCAGCTCCGCAGGCTAATGCTCTATCCGTTGAGCTATGGGCGCACATAAAAATAAAATCCACACCTGTTATTTTATAACTATTGAATTATATACACAAGACATGTAAACGGAAGGAAATTAGGCAATTGGGTAATTAGGCGGTAGATTTCATAATGTTTCAAGTGTTCAGGATTTCATAATAAAAACATGAGATTTGCGGCTTGTTGCCCGCCATCCGCGGGATGGCGGGCATTTATATTCCTAAGATTTTCCGCCACCAAGGTTTTTTACTTGCGCTTTTCCGTAACGATTCGTTAATTGGCTGATTGATTTGTCTTTTATATATCGGCATAGCCACCCTGAAAACCGAGCCTTTTCCGTAGTCGCTCTCAAGGCTTATTTTTCCGTCTTGCAATATAACCATGGCTTTGGTTATGGCAAGGCCCAGTCCCGTGCCTTTTATTTTTTCTCCCGACGCGATTTGAGCGAATTTTTCAAATATTTTATTTTGATTTTCTTTTTTTATTCCACAGCCGCTATCTTTAACCGAAAAGAAAATAAAGTTTGCCAGTTTTTCTTTTCCGCGGTCTATGCTTATTTCAATTTTTCCGCCCGAGGGAGTGAATTTTAGGGAGTTTGAGATAAGATTTATTAAAATTTGGACGATTTTTCTTTCATCCGCGTAAATTTCCGGAAGATTGTCTTCGCTTATTTGTGACATATCAATTCTTTTGCTGTTTGCCCAAGCCCGCATGGCGTCAATCGCGTCGTGCGCTATTTCAATTGCGGAGGATGGAGCCCGATGAAAAATCATTTTGCCGGATTCCAATTTTGAAAAATCCAGAATATCGCTTATCAGGGAATTCAGTCTTTCGGAATTTCTTATGGCCGCGGCTAAAATATGTTTTGATGACCCCGGAACTTTTTGTTCTTTTGAAAGAATTTCAAGAGCCGCTTTTATGGATGTTAAAGGAGAACGAAGTTCATGTGTCATGTTTGCCATAAAATCATCTTTGAGTTTGTCCATTTGCTTGAGTTTGGCTTCATCAGTCGGAATTGAAACGGCGCCGACTATTTTTCCCTCTTCATTTTGTATTATGGCGGTTGATTTTTTGATTGTTTCGGAGATGTGTTTCTCGCCTTTTTGCGAAACTTCTTGTGAAATATCTTTTTTGTCTTCAGGGCCTATTTCTTGGGCGAGCGTTATTATTTGATTCTCAAGATTGGCGATGTCAAAAATTTGTTTTCCGGAAATTTCCGTTAATGATTTGCCGCTCATTATTTCGGCGCTTGAGTTCATCATTAATATTTTGCCGTTTTTATCAACCGTGACAACGCCGTCAGCTATGGAAGCAACCACCGATTCCGTTCTGCCTATATCATTTTCAAATTTCTTTTTTTCGCCGCGATGAGCTTCAATGATGGTTTTGATTTCCTGTTCCATTTCATTTTTTATTTTTTTCATCAAAGCGTTGACGATAAGCTCTTGCTCCGTTTTGTCTTTTGTCGCTTTTGCCGCCAAAACGGTCAATGCCGCTTCAATTTTTAAATTTTCTTCCAGTTCTTTGGAGATGGAATTGGTCGGAGCCGTGGGGTCTTTTTGATTTTGCGGTTCGGAGTTTGTTTGCGCCGTGGGTTTGT
>DAOWGR010000060.1 GCA_030637365.1 Elusimicrobiota bacterium | reverse complement strand
TTTGCGGATGCGTATCCCTTAGTAATGAAGCTCTTCAAAATGAGTCTGAGCAAGCGCGCGTCATTGAGCCGCCTTATGAAGGTTTGGGCCCCGGCTTTAAAAGCAATGAAACGATTCATTTTTTGGTAAAAGCTTATTCCAGCGAAGCGGCGCAAAAATATTCTTTGCTTTGTGAGCGGCATTATAGACGGATAATGGGAGATATAGGCATGTATTCTTTTGCTTTGTCCAAGCCCTATAATATTGTCATTTACAAAGACGCTCGAGAATACGCGCTTAAAACCAAGCAACCCGAATGGTCCGCCGGCGTTACTTACGGCAATGCCATACTTGTTTATGACGGTGAATACGCCTCCGCTATTTTGGCTCATGAAATGACGCATTTGATATTCAATGAATTCATGGGGCTTTCTTCAGGCGCAAGGCTTACATGGCTTAACGAGGGCATAGCGGTTTATGAAGAGATGCGATCTAATCCCAATTCGCGAAATATTTATGACAATAGATTTTCCAGGCTTGTGGCCCACAATCCCATAGGTTTCGCGCAAATGATGAGTATGGCTCCTCTTGATAATAAAAGCGTATTTGTTGAAAAGTGGTACGCTCAGGTTGGCAATATAGCGGGCTTTATGATAGTTGAAGGCGGTAGCGTGGGTTTTTATATATTTCTTAAAAAACTTAAAGATGGCTATGGCCTAAACGAAGCGATTAAAGAAGCTTTTGCCGGGCATTGGGAAAATATCGGAGAATTGGAAAAATCATGGCTGATAAACATAAGAAGATAAAAGAAACTACCGCAATAGCGTTGCCGATGTCTCCGGCGCGGGAAGTTATGCCGAATGATAATGATATCTCGGAGAAGCCGGTTATCAAACAAGCGGAGAAGATAAATGGTAAAACCAAACACGCTTTGAAAGCGGAAATTGCCAAGAAGCCGAATATCAAACAAGTGGTAATGCCGCTTGAAGGAATTCATGGCGCCGAATGCGTGAGTAAAATTGAAAGTATTTTATTTGGCATGAACGAGATAGATAAAGCATCTGTTCATTTGCCCACCAAAATGGCTTTTATAAATTATGACGAAGAATTAATTTCGTCATCGGAAATATCCGACAAAATTGAAAAAGCGGGGTATAAAGTTTTGACCGTTTCTTCATTAGCGCAAACCAAAGAGGAAGATATCGAGCTGATTTCCATTGAAAAAGAAAAAAGAATGTTTTTTATAAAATTCGCGGTAAGCGCGTTGATAAGTATTTTTCTTCTCTCTGATTTTTTTATCGGGTATTCTCCGTATACATTGCTGATGATAACAGCGGTTGTTTGGCTTTGGTGCGGTTCTCATTTTCATATCGGTTTTTTTAAATCGTTAAAAGCAAAAAGCGCGGATATGAATACATTGGTAAGTTTAAGTTCGTCGGTGGCTTACGCGCATAGCGCGGCGCTTGCTTTTTCTCTTTTGCCGGGCAATATTAATTCGCATTATCAATGGCATGAAATAGCCATGCTGATAACTTTTATTAATCTTGGAAGATGGCTTGAATACCGTTCAAAAAGCAAAGCGGGCAGGGCGGTTTCAAGATTATTGAAATTAGCGCCGAGATTTGCCAGAAAAATCAATTCGGACGGAGAAGAATTGCATCCCGTGGAAGAGATAAAAAGAGGAGACAGAATAAATCTTCGTCCGGGCGAGCAGGTTCCTTTGGACGGAAAAATTATAAAAGGCTATTCCGCCGTTGATGAATCATTTTTAACGGGCGAAAGCGAGCCAAAAGACAAAGGCCCTTCAAGCCGCATCTATGCCGGAACCATCAATACAAGCGGCGGTTTGGAATTTAAAGTAACCGCGGTTGGCGCTGAAATGGTTTTAATGAAGATAGTCAAATCGGTTAGGGAAAGCCACGCTTCCAAAAGTTCCGTTCAAATCGCGGTGAATAAAATTTCGGCTTATTTTGTTCCGGTTGTTTTTTTTATAGCTTTAACGGCTTCTGTTTTATGGTTTAGAGATTTGGGATTATTTATGGCGGTGAATATTTTTGCCGCGGTTTTAGCTTCCGCGTGCCCGTGCGCGATGGGTCTTGCCGTTCCCATGGCGGCATCCGTCGGGTTTGACAGGGCGGCGGAAAATGGAATTCTAATCAATAATGCCGATGTGCTTGAGCGCGCGCATAAAATCAATGTTGTTATTTTTGACAAAACCGGCACGATTACCGAGGAGAAAAATAAAATTGTCAAAATTATCCCCTACGAAATGAATGAGAAAGAATTTATTAAATACCTTGTTTCAATTCAAAACAAAAGTGAGCATCCGTTCGCTGAAGCCGTGAGGGTTTTCGCGGCCAAGAGAAAAATAAAACCCGAAGCATCTTTTTCCGTTGAGGTTTTTCCCGGCAGAGGAATACGCGCCAGCGTTAACGGTTATAAGATTCTTTGCGGCAATGTGGAGTTGTTTGAAAGTAAAAAAATAATCATTCCTCAAAAAATTCGGCATGATATAAACGAATTAAAAGATTCAATTATGCTTATGGCCGTTAAAGATGTTTTTAAGGGTTACGCGGTACTGAGCGATAATATAAGAAAAGAGGCGTTCTCTTTGATTAAAGAATTAAAAAAGATGGGTATTACGCCCATAATAGCTTCAGGCGACAGGCTGGAAGCGGTAAAGGCTGTTGCCGATAAGCTTAATATAGAGCATTATTATTCCGAAATTTTGCCGGAAGATAAAAAACAAATAATTCTTAAAAACAAAGCTTTTTCAAAAAAAGTCATTATGGTTGGCGACGGATTTAATGATGCCGCGGCGCTTGCCGAGGCCGATATCGGCATTTCACTCGCTTCAGGCTCGGATATAGCTATTGCTTCAAGCGATATTACTCTTACGCGCAATAATTTATCCGCGGTGGTGGATGCCATAAAGATTTCCCTTATGACACACAAAATCATTAAACAGAATCTTATATGGGCCTTTGTTTATAATATAACGCTTATCCCGCTTGCGGCGGGAATTTTATATAAACCTTTCGGTATTATAATGCCGATTTATTTAGCCGGAGCCGCGATGGCTTTGAGTTCCTTTTCAGTGGTGATGAATTCACTGCGGCTTAGAAAAATAAAGATATAGCAAGCGTTCATTGCGTTGAGCGTGAATGGAGTTTATAGCGTTGTAGTTGTAGAGTGGTTTAAGAGGATATTCCCTATTTATCTGATTTCTGCTCTCTAATTTCTGATTTCTATTTTTATCATGGAGATATTATGGCAATAAAAAAAACAAAACTGGGTTATTCGAGCGTTCACGCGTCAAGTTCAAAAAACATAAAGTTTCCGGAAATTGAAGCGATTGATAATCAATATAAAAGGGATTACGAGATAAAAATAATTCATCCCGAGTTTACATCGGTTTGCCCCAAAACCGGCTTGCCTGATTTTGGCTCTGTTGAAATAAACTATGTTCCCGATAAATTATGCCTTGAGCTTAAATCTCTGAAATATTATTTTCTGCGGTATAGAAATTACGGCATATTCATGGAAAATTCCGTAAATAAGATTTTGGATGATGTGGTAAAAGCGATAAAACCCAAAAAATGCGAAGTTATAGGCGATTTTACTCCCAGAGGCGGTTTGAAATCCGTTGTGACAGCTCAGTATAAAGCAATCAAAAAGAAGTCGTGAAAGCGCGGAAGCGATAATCTCGAAAGCGCCAAAGAACGCAAGTGACTCCAATTCTCTAATCTTTTTTTTCGATTATTTCTTTTTGGCTGTTAGCTGTCTGGCTGTTCGGCGGCTTAACCTATCAGTCTCTTTGCCAAATAATTTGTTATAATGTAAATATGAGTATAAGTAAAACAGCTATAAATAATCATATAATTGTCAAAAATACGGCAAAAGAGTTTCTTATCATTTTTTTAGGCGCTTTGTTTATGACTATCACGGCGCATATCCGCGTGCCATTGCCGTTTACTCCCGTGCCCGTAACCATGCAAACTTTCGGGATTTTTATATTGGGAGCTTTTTTGGGCAGAAAAGCTTTTTTCTGCGCTTTGGCGTATGTGGCGGGCGGAAGCATGGGGCTTCCCATCTTCGCGGGCGGAGCCTTGCTTTTGGGGCCGACCGGCGGATATTTGGCGGCTTTCCCTTTGGCGGCTTTCGCGGTAGGCTATATTTCAGAGAAATCGTGGAAGAATAACTTCCTAAAATATTTTGTTTCAATCTTTCTCGCGGAAGTTATTATATACTCGCTGGGCTTGTTATGGCTTAGCCGTTTTGTGGGATTAAATTCTGTTTTACATTTAGGTTTGTATCCGTTTGTTTTGGGCGAGATTTTTAAAGTTTTTCTTGCCGCTTCAATTTTGCCTCAATTAATGAAGTATAGCGGAAAATAGTTGTTTTTATAAATTTACTTAATAGTGTTTTAGTAATGCCCAGTTGG
>DAOWGR010000120.1 GCA_030637365.1 Elusimicrobiota bacterium | reverse complement strand
GTCGCGGCTATGAAATTTCTTGATTTTATCTGGGGCATAATTAACCTCTTCTATTATTGCTTTTTGGTGTCCGCTTTATCCGGCGCCGGTGAAACGGAATTGCCGGCTCCATTGATAGCGGGATTTGGAAATTGAGTCTGTTGTCCGGGGAAGACTCTAAGTCTTTTGAGTCTTCTGTCTCTAAGGCGATTGGCCGCAAGCATTCTTTTAACCGCAAGATAGATAATTTTGGTCGGATCTTTTGCCAACTGCCTTTTAAAAGGCGTTGTTTTTGCTCCGCTGGCGTAACCTGAGTGGGTAAAATAAAATTTATCTTCCATTTTATTGCCGGTAACTCGGACTTTGGCAGCATTGGTTACAACAACAAAATCTCCACAATCAATATGAGGCGTAAAAATTCTTTTATGTTTGCCTATCAACAAAGACGCGGCTTTTGTGGATAATCGTCCGAGAATGGCGTTTTCAGCATCTATAAAATGCCATTTTCGTTTTTTTTCAATATCCTTGGGATTGGGTAAAGTTGTTTTCTGGTTCATAGGTATCAATGATAGCAAATGTCCGCCATTCATTGCAAATTCAGAGCGAGAGCGGATAATAGTGCGCAAGTCACCGGTAAAGCGCGTAAGTTAATAAAGGGGGCAAAATGAAGTTGTTAAACTGGTGCGCTGTCGTGCCGCCGCGCTGTAGCACTGTAATGTTATCTCCATATTTTGCCCTCATGGCAGAAGTTTCTTCTTTCAACGGCTCCCTTGCCAAAAAACGCCGTTGAAGTTTTTCCTGTGGGAATGTATTCGTTTCCGGCTCGGTACTGTTCCATATAAGTGGAGAGAATGGTTCCACCTCCAAATGGAGAGCATGTTGACGGAGTTTCATAGCAGAGAAAGTTTCTGCTGGAATTTTCCATTTTAAGAATTCTCAAATAATTCTTTTGGGGAGGCATTAGAACTTCAATGGGACAATCCGTGGCTTTTAGCAGCCATCCAAGTTCTTGATCCGATATTTCTCTGTAGCCCATTTTTCGAATTTCCCCCAGTTCTTTATTGTCTTCTTCTTGCCGCGCGTTGGCGGGCGGTTTTTCATAAGGCATTAACCAGCTTTTCTTTCCTTGTAGCGCCTCCCAATAGGCGTTTAATCCGCTATTTGTTAAATTGCCTTTTTTATCAAATATCACGGCGCCCGTTTTGTCTTTTAAAAGAAAAACGGTTTTTAAACTTATATCCTGTTTTTCGAAAAAATTTATTGATTCTCTTGTCATCAGCCATCTATAGGATTTAAATCCCCGCGCGTTTAGAAGAAGTTTTATTCTTCCCGCCTTATTTTTGATTGTAATGATTTTCCTCGCCAATAGTACATTTTTTTCTTTCAAGTAATCCACGGCGTACTTGGTTTCGGCTTTTCTTATTAAATAAAACAGGTTTTTAATTTTTTTCGTCAAAGTTTTGGTTTTTGCGTCCGTTATCAGGCGTAATTTCATTTCTTTAAGGATATCTTCATCCGACATGGTTTTTACCGTAAGTTCTTTGAATTTGAGGTTCGCGAAAAAATTCGCCGGTTCAATTACCAATATGCTTTTGTAATAATGCATCGCTTTTTCATGGTTTAATTCAGTTTCATGGCATTGGGCTATTTTTAAAAGGGCATTGATGTCCGTGTTGTTTATTTTAAGAGCTTTTCGATAATGAACCATCGCAAGTTTATTGTTGTTCATTTTTGAATGGATTTCGCCTATTTTTAATTGGCAGAAAGCTTTAAATTCTCTTTGAGTTTGTTTGGTTTTTCCAATTTTTTTATATTCCAGTATGGCGGCTTCATATTTGCCGAGCCGCATGAAAATATCGGCTAAAAGCATTCTCGCTTTTGAGTTTGCCGAGTCCCATTTAAGGCAGTTTGAAATTTGAGAGTGGGCTTCTTCAAGCTTATTGGAATTTAAATATTCATCGGCTTTATCAACGCACTTTTCAGTTTTTATTTTTCGAGCCGTTTTCGTTTTTTTTTGTCTTATTTTATGTTCCTTTGAGAATATGGAGCGCAATGTATTGACGCGTTTTGATATATTGGAGGCAAACAGCGTGTTTTTTGCTTGATGGGGCAGAAGGCTGAGCGCTTTTAAATAATTTTTAAGCGCGAGTTTGTTTTTTCCGCTTTTAAAATATTCTTCAGCCAATAAATATCGCGCCGTATAATTATTTGGAGAGATATCAATTCCATGGTTGAAATTTTCAATGGCTTTTTCGGAATTTTTTATTTTGGCGTATGTTAATCCCAATTCTCTGTAAACGGGATACGCTATCGGTTCAAGCATTAGCGCTTTTTTGCAATTGGAGAGAGCGTTATTAAGGCGTTTTTTATTTCTGTAATATTTGCATAAAGCGAGATAGGGAGTATATCCGCCGGTTTTTTCTTTTAAGGCTTTATCGGCTATTTTCAGCAAATCTTCATAATATGGGGATGATGAATTCTCGGGCAGAATTTCAATAAAAAAAAGCAAAGCCGTTGGATTTTTTTGATTTTTTTTTAAGCATAAATCGGAAAAATAAAGCGCGGATTGATTCTTTCCGTTTAAATAAAGTTGCCGGGCTTTCGCCGTTTCGCGCGAGCAATCGGCTAAAAGCGGCAAGGGTTTTAACAGCAATAAAATTATCGCCAAGCTTTTAAAAATGGATATCACCCTTCCACCTGCCTTCCCGCTAAAAGCGGGATTATGTTTTTTCTCAACTCTCAACTCTTTTTAATTATTCTGGGCAATGTGACGCCTATTTGTTTTTGATATTTGCCTTTTCTGTCTTTATATGAAATTTCGCATGGTTTTTCCGCGCCCAGAAAAAGAAGCTGAGCGATGCCCTCATTGGAATATATTTTCGCTGGCAAAGGCGTGGTATTGGATATTTCTATGGTAAGATAACCTTCCCATTCCGCTTCAAGAGGCGTTATGTTTACGACTATTCCGCAACGGGCATAAGTGCTTTTTCCTATGCAAAGCCCCGTGACATTTCGGGGTATTCTGAAATACTCAATCGTTCTTGCCAAAGCGAATGAATTGGGGGGCACAATGCAATAGGGGGCTTTTATATCTACAAAAGATTTTTGGTCAAAAGATTTGGGATCTACCAGAACATTATGAACATTCGTGAAAACCTTATATTCATCGGCGACTCTTATATCATAGCCATACGAAGATAAGCCGTAAGAGATTTTATTCTTGGCGATTAATTTATCCACAAAAGGACTTATCATTTTGTGTTTTTTACACATCTCTCTTATCCATGTATCCGGTTTTAACATGACTTCCTCCAAGCTTTATAAATGGCTTTCAATTTTTCAAAACCGTTTAATTTGGTTTTAAATTTTAGGGATTTAAAATCACTTTTTTCCATTTTGTCCAATATGGCTTTGTATAATTCGGCCATAATTAAGAGCGGAAGCAGTTTTTTCTTTTTAGTCGGATCTGTAAAATCGTCCAAACTGTCATAATAACCGCGCGCACGCTTGGCTTCAAACTTCATTAATTCTATAAAATTATCGCAATAAGTGAAATTGTTCAAATCTTCTTTGGCAACTCCGAATTTTTTCATGTCTTCAGCCGGAATATAAACTCTGTTCATTTTTACATCTTCAAAAACATCTCTTACTATATTGGTGGTTTGAAGCGCATAACCGATGTTTTCCGAAAATTTTTCCGAGTCTTTACCGTCATAGCCGAATATATCAAGGCATAAAAAAGCCACCGCGGACGCGACGCGGTACATATAGGATTTAAGCTCTTCAAAGTTTTGATATTCATTTTTACTCATATCCATTTTCATGCCGTCAAGGATAAGGAGAAAATGTTCTTTCTTTAAATTAAAATCTTTTATGGCTTTTAACAGATTTTTCGTTGCCGGCAGGGAGGGATTGTTATTAAAAGTGTTTTCTATTTCTTCACCCCAAGCATTTAGCTCTTGTTCTTTTGTTTCTTGGGGGGTGTTTAAATCATCGGCGATATCGTCCACAATTCTGCAGTAGGTGTATACGCTTGATAAAGCGAATCTCTGGGTTTTATTTAAAAAGAAAAAAGCGGGTTTAAAATTTGACCCGTTTTCATAATTTTTTTGAGAAGGATTGGACATGCTTAATCTATGGTTTTCAAATAAGCTATGAATTTTTCCCAGTTGGTTTCTTTTGCAAATTCAAGTTCCGCGTAATTATCTTCATACTCTATCAATGTTCCGGGTTTTCCGGGAATATGAATCGCTATTCCGTGAGTCTTTGAATAGTCTTTTCCGGTTCTGTCTTTTCCGAGAAAAACATTTTTAATCACCAACTTGTTATCGATAAAATTTTGCAACGCGATGCCGGAAGTTTTTAAAGTTTTTGCGCCGTTAATGTTTTTATTCAGATTTGCATTTACAATTTTTATAAAATCGTAAATGTCTCCGTAAAATGAAATTTCTTTTTTCGGGTCGGTAATATCGTCACCCACTTCAAATCTAAGCACATCTTTTTTTGCTTTGCGCATGGCATCGCGGTCATTGACTTTCATCGCGATGCGAGCCCACGCGGAAAGTTTTTTTCCGAAACCTTCCATCTTATCGCCTTTTATCGCCGAGAGTTGAACGCCGTATTTTGTTTCTTCAAGCATCTCCGAATATTCCGGCCTTGAATACATTTCCTTGAATGTGTCCACTAAAAATATTCCCGCTTGGCGGGCGCCGACCTTGGGATGAGCAAGCATCATGCGATAAAAGTCTTCAAAATTAAAACTGGGCAATTGCACCACTTCTTCGGAGCCCACTATAATATCGGCATAGTCTTTTATCTGATAGCTTATTTCCGCCATTTGCATAAAACAAGCCATGCTGGCATAAAGATTAACCTTGCCGGTTTTTTTGAATATTTTGTGCATATCAACGGTTTTTATATAGTTGCCCGTGGTAAAATCATGCGATATGGATTTATTGCCGCTCGCTAAGGTATGGGTTAATTTATTAAGGTGAGAGGCGGACGGTTTTTTGGGATCAAGCCAGCCCCAGCCGTGATCCCATATGATAAACATGGTTTTTTTCGCCGGGTAAGCCGCTTTTGCCCATTGAAGGAAATCGGCGGCTTGTCTCCAATCTCCCATATCTTTGTCTCCCAAGTCCGTTAAAACCGGAGAGTTTATTTTTTCCATATTATCGTCTTTAACCACGAGGTATCTTCTTACTCCCGACCAATTTCCATCGGCTGTGGTATCGTTTTCAAGGCCTTTTGAACGGCCAAGTTCCACGACAATTTTCACTTTGTCGCTGGAACCTATGGATTCAAATCTGTTCATATCGTTGAGAGCGAAAGGTTCTATATTGCTTTTGCCGTTCATATAAACCATTATCAGCCAATCGGCGGGAGCCGTCTTTGATTTTTTGAGAGGCAAGGTGTCAATATCGGTATTGCTTTGAGACAGCTTTATAACTTCTTTTAAATTGGGGGAGTTAAGAACAATATTTTCGTAAGCATAAGCGTTTGCGGAAAAAAAAGACAGAATTATGAAAAGCGCGAGTTTCTTCATTTTAAACACCTCTGTGCGTGATGATATGTTCCGGAATTTCTAAATTTTACAATTAATTATTAATGGGAATCAATAAAAAAAAGTATTAAACGCCTTTTTATGTTCGTTGTTCTTTTTCTTCAAGTAAATATTCAAAATATTCCGTAAGTGATTCGCCATTGGCGGCGCATTTGTAAATTTTGCCGAAAGGAAATATGAATGTCATATGCGGTGAATTCATAGACCATTGTCCGTCATTTCCATCCGTGTTGAACCACTGAAATTGCAACTCTTGTATAAGTATTTCAATGAAAGTATGCGCGTAGCATCTCAATAATTTCCAGCCTTCGCTGCTTGGCGGCACTTGCGGTTTAAATTTAAATTTTATGGCATTCTCAATTTCAGATATTCCCGCGCGATTTATCTTTATCGCCCGTGTTTCTTCCAATGACGAATTTAAAATCATCATTTTTTTATGTTCGGTTTGAGCGTCAATGATTTTTTCGGGGTGGCTGCGAAGCTTATGTTTTATCGCGTTAATGCCGCAATAAGAGTCAATATCGGATGTTTGGAATATTTCATCCAAGTATTGGACATATTTGGCAAGCCAGCCCGCGTCAGGAATTTCTTTAACCCAAATAAGCCGCCAAAGTCTTTCAATCGGATATGTCACCAGCGAACTGTTTTCAAACAGCATGGGCCACGCCCAGTGATCAAAATTCGAAAATTTTATAAGGTTTCCTTTGTGCTTTTCTTTTAGCATGTAGCACAAAAAAGCGGAACAGTCCAATATAAGCTCAAGTTTTTGTTGTTGATTGAGATTGCCGATAAAGGAGATTCGCAGTTTTTTTTCAATGTCGTTTATTCCGTCAATATTGAAATGAATTTTTTTGCCGAGTTCATCTTCAAGTTGTGAGGCCAGCTTAAAAGCTCTGGTTACAAATTCGTCGGTTTCATTGCCGGTTTGACGGGAAGTTTGAATATTTGAGTTGAAGATATTTAAAGAAGAGTCCGGTTTAAACGCGGTATCGTTATTTTTCGGAGGATTTTTTTCATCCGATTTGATTCTGTCGGATTGGGCAATCGGTTTATTTGGCTCGAGAGACGCCGTGTTTATTGATTCGTTTTGATTTTCTTTGGTATTTGAAGATGGTGATGAAATTGTTTCAGGGCGCGCGGGCTGTGGAATTTCATGAATAAAAACTTCTTTTGAAGTGTGATTTTCAGGAAGTTTTTCTTTTTGTTTCGGTTCTGAAATATTCGCGTGTTGCGAGATGTTTTGAACTGTGGATATATCGGGGTGAACGGTGTTTAATCGGCTAAGAATGTTTTTTGGAAATTCAGATAAAATTTTTTCCGCGGAATTCAGGTTTGTCAGCGCGATTAATAAAGTCCTGTTTAAAGTTTCTTCGTATTTTTCCAATTTTAAATAGGCATTTGTCATATTTATCATCGTGGGCAGAGAAGAATTTAATTTGAGGGATTTGGCGTAATGTTCAATTGATTCCGGATATTTTGCCGTATTGAAATAGATGTTTCCGATATAGAAATGCGCTTGCGCGTTCAATTCGCAGGGAATTTCAAGGGATTTTTTTAATATATTCAGGGAATCGTTCAGCGCTTGTATGTCTTTTTTTAAAAGGCCTTTTTTTGAAAGAGTCATTCCAAGTCCGATGCTTGCTTCATTTTTTTCAAGCGGCGAATTCAAAAGTTCTTTGAATTTTTCTTCCGCCTCTTTAAAATTGTTCAAGCTCATGGCCATCCACGCTTTTTGCAGATTTTTTTTATTTTTCATCGCGGGATTTTCCGTTATGGAGTTTAAAATTTCCAAAGTTTTTTTAAAATTGCCCGTTATTCGGAATATGATGGCTGAATAATAAAGCATAACGGGATTTTCAGGGAAAATTTTAATAAAATCATAAGCATCTTGATAAAGCCGCAAATTAATCAAAAGTTGAGGGTAAATAGTCGCTATTTGATGAGCTTTTCCTTGCGCTATGGCGAGGCTTGAAATGTAATTGGCGCTGTGAAGCTTGCCATGATTCATTTTGTCAAGTATTTTCGCTATAAAGTCATCGGTATCGTTATTTTTGATGTCTGATTCCAAACTTCCTATTATTATTGAAAGTTTATTCCTATTCAGTTTTATCGTATTGCCTGTGATTATGTCCAGTCTGTCTGACCGCGCGCTGTCAAGAGCGTTTTTTAGAGCGTCGTTTTCGGGCAGGGTTGCTTGTTTGGCGGGAGGGTTTATCAGAGTTGTTTGTATGGCGGGATTACAAAATATCATATTGAGAAAATCCAGAGGCGTTTTTTTCAGCAAGGGAGGCTCTATCGCGTTTATATCGGTGAAAACGGGAAATATCTTTTCAGAATTTATCGTGTGAGTGATTGCGGTATATATCCGGTTTTCGCGATAATTATGCTCGCGCGCGGGAGCGGTCAATTTATCCACGCTTTTAAATTGTTCAAGTGTATTTATAAAAGAAGAAAAGTTTTCGCCAAAAATGTTAGAATTTATCGCGGAGTCGGACATACAATGAATAGATAAATATATTATCTACATAGATGTCAATAGGAAGCAAGAAGTTAGAAATAAGAGGTCGGAAGCAAGAAACAGCGCGAATATTGATTATGAAAACAATTGTCCTTGCCACCAGAAACGAAAATAAAATCATTGAAATTAAGGATATTATCGGAATTTCGGATTTTAATTTTAAATG
>DAOWGR010000041.1 GCA_030637365.1 Elusimicrobiota bacterium | reverse complement strand
GATAGCAACTCGAGAACTTGGGTCTGATACGCATAGCGTTTGATACCTGCCTACTGCAGGAAGACGGCGCTGGCATTGCCTTGTCTCCTTGCTCTACTAATTCCACTCGATAGGCGTAGTCCACCCACTCCTCCCAGAAGCCCAGGTCGGGTTCCTAACGGCCCGGCTTGAAAACCTCACTGCCACTCTTGCTGATCAATCATTTGTTTTGTTTGTTATATATGGACCGCGCCCTAAATATAATTTGATTTACCCACCCTGTCTTTGTTTCTCTATGCTTGGGGACAAATTCAGAAGCTAATTTTTTAGCCTCTGCGATTTGCGCTCTTGTCATTATTTTTCCAACTACATCTCTTAATTTCACATATTCAGTATTTTGAGCGGCGGCAAGATTTGCCCATTTATAAGTTTTTACATAATCTTGAGCCACACCTTCCCCGTAATAGTACATCTCCACCAGACCGGTTTGCGCTTTCGCGTATTCTTGTTCTGCCGATTTCTTATACCATTTAAAAGCTTCTTTATAATCCTGCGGCACACCTTTTCCTTTATAGTAGCTAAACCCTAACTCAAATTGCGCCGCCGGATTTCCCTTCTCGGCAAGAGAACGAATAATTTTTAAAGCTTCTTCATGTTTCCCCGCCTTAATTAAAATTTCCGCCTTTTCAAAATTTCCATTTCCACAAGATATCAAAACTGAAACTATAAAAATTAAACCAACTATTCCAAATATTTTTTTGTGAATAGACATTTTCAAATACCTCCTTTAGGCATGCTTCGTATTTTTATACTTGGATTTGTGATAAATCTGCGGCTTTCGCGAAAAGAACAACGAGGGATTTTATAATTTTAAGCCTGTTCTCTTTGATTTTTTCATCTTTGACCATAACCATGACATTATCAAAAAAGCCGTCCAATGACGGCTTTATCTTGACAAGCTCGGCGAGATAGACTGAATAATCATTGTTTTTCAGCATAACTTCGGCCATTGAAGAAAGGGTTTTTATATTCTTATAAAGCTCTTTTTCCGCGGCTTCCTCAAATAAAGCTTCATTGGGAATATCCGTTTCCTTGATAGCCGTTTGCTTAAGAATATTTTTGGCTCTTTTAAAAGAAGCCGCCAGAGAATCAAAATCAGGATTCTTTCTCATAACATTTAAACTCTTAATTCTTTGAGCGGCGTTCATTAAATCTCCCGATTCCATAAAATAAGATTTAACGGCTCTGATTTCATCAAATTTATATCCCGATTCGGCAAAAACCGCTTCCGCTCTCTGCCATATAAATTCCAAAATATTTCCAAACAGTTTTTCTTTATCATTTTTTTCTTTGACGATTTCGGGTAAAAACTCAAAGGCTTCTTTAAGGAAAACTTTGAGATTTAAAGAAAACTTCTTTGCCAGAATAATTCGCGCGAACCCCATGGCATGGCGCCTAAGACCATAAGGATCGGCGCTGCCCGTAACGACAATGCCAACGGCAAAAGAAGACAAAACCGTGTCAATCTTCCCCGCGAGAGAAACCAAAGAACTTTCATCTGAAACCGGCAAAGCGGACGAGAAGGAAAGAGGCCAATAAAATTCTTTTATTGTTTTACATATTCCTTTTGAAAGCTTCGCGTTTTTAGCATAGTAATAAGCCATTATTCCCTGAAGCTCTGTAAATTCCTTTACCAATTCGCTCGCTAAATCGCAATAGACATATTCCGAAGCCTTAAAAGTTTCTTCCTTATTAAGTTTTTCAAGATTGAGCATTTTGGAAAAAATGGCGGAAAACTCTCTTATTCTCAAACACTTATCATGCATAGTGCCAAGACCTTGATGAAAAATTATGTCTTTCAATTTATCATTCATCAAATCCAAAGGAACGGACAAATCTTTTTTATAAAAAAATAAAGCGTCTTTAAATCTGGCTTCAAGAACATTTTTAAAACCATCTCTGACATTTTTCTGCCCTTTTGAAATTCCGTCTCTTATGCCGATAAAATACGGCTCAAGCTCGCCTTTGGAATTTTCCACCGTAAAAAATTTAAGCTGCGACTTCATAACCAAATGAACAAGTTCCACGGGCAAATCAAGAAATTCCTTGGAAAAACCGCCGACAACGCTTACCGGATATTCCACCAGATAAAGATTTTCTTCAAGCAATTCCTTGTCGCTATTGGCCGTCAGTTTCATTCTTTTTGAAGCGGAAGAAATTTCTTTATTTAAAATCGCGAGCCTCTTTTCATCTTTTACTATGACATTTAAATTTTCCAAGGTTTTGAAATATTTTTCCGCGGTTTTAACAGTTATCTCTTTTGAACCTTTGGCGCTCAGCCCTACGGTTTTTCTTGCCGCTTTTACGCCCGCCAATTTAAAAGTTATAATTTTCTCTCCGTGCAGAGCCATAAGCCCTCTTATCGGCCGGGCGAATCTAAACCGCTCTTTTTCCCAGACCATGGTTTTTGGAAATTGAAGCTTGGAAATGATATGAGGAAATATTTCGGCAAGTTTTTTAGAGGCCGGTTCTCCGCCGATCTTTCTTTCAACGGCAAGAAAATCTCCCTTCGGAGTGTTTATCACTTTTAGCTTATCGGGAGTGGTTTTTTGCGACTTGGCAAAACCGAAGCTTTGCGGCGTGTATTTTCCTTTTTCATCTTTCAATAATTTTGCCGAGGGTCCGGTTGCCATGACTGTTTTTTCTTCGGTCTTGGCTTCCATGGCGTTTATATAAAGCACAAGCCTTTTATAAGTGCCAAAGCTTTCAATACTTTCGTATTTTATTCCCAGCTTGCTTAAATTATCAATAGCAATTTTTTCCATCTGACGCTTTGCCGATATTATGAATCTCGCCGGAATATTTTCAATTCTGATTTCCAAGAGAGCGTCTCTTTTATTTGCGGGTTTATTTTTATTCATGGTGATTATCCTTAACATATGCCGAAGCGCAAATTTTAGACAAATCCCTTATCCGTTTAATCAAGGAAACTCTCTCGCTTACCGATATCGCGCCTCTGGCGTCCAAAACATTAAAAGCATGCGAGCATTTCATGGCCAAATCATAAGCCGGAATATAATATTTTCGCGAAGCCAAATCATGCGCCTGCTTTTCATTCTCCGTAAAATCTCTTTTTAATTTGCCGATATCCGCGGCCTCAAAATTATAATATGAAAACTGCTCTTCCCGCTTTTTAAACATCTCGCCGTAAGTGACATCATCATTCCACTTGATATCAAAAATATTTTTCTTTTTCTGGGAAAACATCGCGAGGCGTTCCAAGCCGTATGTTATTTCCACGCTTATGGGATTTAATTCAAAAGAAGCCATCTGCTGAAAATAAGTAAATTGCGTAATCTCCATCGCGTCAAGCCAAACCTCCCAGCCAACGCCGGAAGCGCCCAAAGTCGGAGATTCCCAATCATCTTCAATCCATCTGATATCGTGTTCACTGTGGTTTATTCCCATTACTTTAAGAGAATTTAAATATATTTGCTGAATATCCTTCATCGGAGGTTTTATGACAACTTGATACTGATGAAATCTGCTGAGACGATTGGGATTATCGCCATAACGCCCGTCAGACGGCCGTCTTGAAGGCTCAACATAAGCCGCTTTCATGGGCCTGGGAGTCAGAACGCCGAAAAAAGTGGCTGGATTAAATGTTCCCGCGCCCTTTTCCAAATCATAAGGCTGAACAATGGCGCAGCCCTGCTTTGCCCAATAATGATCAAGCTGTAATATTATATCCTGCAAATTCACATTAACCTTCCTTAGAAAGTGTCAAAGAGACTAAGAGTTTTGGAGTCCGAATGTCCGGTGGAATCTATTGGTTATAACTCTCTGTTTTATCGCTTTTGCCGTTTACTTTTCTTTGCCATTTCTCTACCACATCCACACATCTATGCTTCCATTACCGGCATATTATACCATAATGGACAATTATAGAAATTCCTCGGTTTTAAGCTTATAATTCAAATGCTCGCCCATAAACTTTCGTATAAGTTCGTCAATATAATTCATCGCCAAATCATTTCTTTCCAGAGAATTAACTTCCCGCCAGGTTCCTTTATGCAATACTTTCCAAATCCTTGAATCAATTCCAACCGCGGTTTCTTGAAAGCCCGAACCCGCCAATTCCATAAATCTAAGAGCGAATGCCGGCCTCATCCATACGGAAACTTCTTTATGAGCGTCCAAATTTCTTAAAGCTGAAAGCATTAAATCGTATTTTTCTTCATTAGGCTGATTGAGAGGAGTCAGCCGCGAGATAATTTCACAAAAATAATAAACCAAAAACATTTTCTTTATATCCGCGCGCACGGAGGGGAAAACCGATAAAATTTCTCCGCCCGTGCAAATGGGAATAGCGCCTTCTTTTTTGAGGAACAATCTATAATCTCCCCACACAAACAATTCACTAAGCGCTTTAAGTTTTCCTTTTGACACTCTTACGCTTTTAAAAACAATATCAAGCTTGCCATGGAAACGCGTATATATCGTAACAATACGGTCGTTTTCACGCAGTTGAGCGTTTTTCAACACTATCGCCAAATCACAAAAATTCATAGTTACACCATTTTATCAAACTTAGTGTAAAATCCCCGGTAAAACTCAGATTAATAATACTTATTGAAATTCGCCCTCTATATATTCTTTAATATTTCCATTACTTAATATAAATCCAAAAGGAGAAAGTTCAAATGAAAATAAAAAAAGCGAGTTTATTTATAGTTTCGGCCTGCCTTTTATTCTCAATGGCAATAACTTCAAAAGCCGCGGAAAAATATAATTGGGCGCAAAAAATAATCATGCCCATTGAAAAAACCAATGTGCATCACAATGAAACTTTTAATTTCGGAAGATATAAGTTTGCTCACGGGCCTGTTAAAGACGGAAAAATAAATTCCATAATTACAATTGAAGGTAAAAAATCTTCCATACTTTATACGGCGCCTAAAAACGGCCTTTTTGAAATATTTTCGGTTTATAAGAAATTGCTGAAAGACAAAGGATTTGAAATTGTTTTCGCTTGCGAGAAAAACGCTTGCGGCGCATGGAACTTCCACAAAGCCTGGTATGACTTAAACCCCTTTGAAAATAATTCCGGTTGGAACAATTCATCTCCCATTACTCAGGGCAGCGGGAACTATTATATAGCCGCCAAGAAAAAAATAGCCGGCAATGACACATATGTTTCAATTCTTACGAATTCCGGCTGGTGGAACCATCCCATTTACAGGGTGG
>DAOWGR010000176.1 GCA_030637365.1 Elusimicrobiota bacterium | reverse complement strand
GCCATTCTCGCGTCGGTGGCCGATGATGTCGTCATTCTCGCGTCGGAGAACACATCTTTTTTTAAATAACCTTTGTTTAAAAGGTCCTGAATATAATATCCGACTTTTTTTATTTTAAGTCCTTCTTTTGAGGCGTGTAAATTCATTGCTATGCCTTTTTTTATAAATTCGGCGTCTTTAGCGTCAAGGTTTTCCGCGATATCAAACAAATCCGCGATTGATTTTTTCTTTAGCAGAATTTTATACGGCCTGGATTTATTTGTTTTTGAAGATTTTTTATTAATGAGTGTTTTTTTATCTTTGCTCAAGAGCGTTATGTCATTGTGGCTTGCGGCTATGACGCAGGTTGCTTTATGATTTTTTGTTTTTAAATTGACTTCAATATAGATGCCCTTTTTTGTGTCGTCCAAAATTAATTTGATTTTTTTTGAACTCATCATTTTTTTGGCGTTTTTCAATGTTTTTTCGCTTATATGCCGGAAAATTCCCATTTTCAAAGCCGGATTTTTTATAATTATTCCCAAAGCTCCGGCGAGAAGATTTCCTTTTTCTCCATTCGCGTTCGGCAGAGTTACCGCCAGGCCGTTTTTATATGTGCCGGCGTCCGTTTTTATTTCGGCCTTGATTATTTCTTCGTCCAGAAGTTTCGCGGCGTTTGCCGCGCAAAAAGCTATGGCCGCGGGTTCTGTGCAGCCCATGGCCGGAAAAACTTCATGTTTAAGAACTTCTTTAAGCAAATTCATGGTGATCTCCTTTATAAATGCAATTCAAATTCGTTTGGGCGTCATTTTGAGCAAGAGGAACATTTTGAGCAAGTCTTCTCATTTAAAGGATAATTATCCGCGGTAAGCATAATATATATGCAAACTATTAATAAAAGAAACAGTAAGGATATCTTTAAAAGCGGATGTTTGAGAATAATCTTTACGCAGTCTTGAAATTTGATTTTTTGCTCCATTAAATTTATTCTTTGTAATAATTTTTTAAAGTTTCGGCTATTACCGTCAGGTCTTCATTAGCTTTACCCGTATTATAAGATTTAAGCATAAGTTTCTCAAGACATTCCGTTATCGGCAAGCGCAGTTTTTTTATTTTGGATTCTTCAATCATAAATCTAAGGTCCTTTAACATGTTTTTTAGCGCGAAAGCGGGGGGATAATCTTTCTGAAGGATATTTTGCTTTTTCAAATTAAAGTAATTGCATCTAAGCGCGTCGCTTTTATTGAGAACTTCAAAAATAAGCTCCGGATCTATTTCCAAAGTTTCGGCCAGGACGGAAGATTCGCACAAGGCGCTTGTAAGCTGAGAGACGATAAGATTTACGCAAAGTTTGAGAGCGGTGGCGTTCGGGTGTTTGCCGGCATAAACAATGGATGAACCCATTGTTAGCAGGAGTTTCCTGTTTTTTTCTATTTCTTCCTTATCGCCTCCGGCCAGCAGAATAAGTTTGGCCTCTTGAGCCTGAAGTTTTGACCCCGATACGGGGCAGTCTATGAATTTAATTCTTTTTTTGAGGCAATTAAGGCTGAGCTCTTTTGTATAGCTTGGGGATATCGTGCTCATATTTATAAGCGTCAATTTTGATGTCGCGGCTTCAAATATTCCAAGCGGTCCTTCCATTATATCGCGCATGGCCGCTATATCCGTGACCATGGTAAAAATAATATTTGTTCTTTTGGCCAGCTCTTTCGGAGTAATTGCGACATCCGCGCCAAGGTCCAGAAATTCCGTGGTTTTAAGTCTGTTTCTATTATAAACTGTAATATTATAACCGGCCTTTAATATGTTTTTAGCCATGGCTTGGCCCATTATTCCCAAACCCATAAATCCGATTCTTGGCGGTATCATAATAATTTCACCTCCGGTAAAATAGGGGAGAGGGTACAGGGGTTAGGGGATAGGATACCAAGGAGTTCCTTATAATATCTAATCTTTTGCCGCTGTATGCTTTCTCCTCTAAGTTTTTTTCTGCTCACTATTTTCTCGTCTTATTTCTCTTTGCTTTTTACTTCTGCGCTTTCGCTCTTATTATTGAACGCCGCTATTTCCTGTTGTGTTAAATTTCGCCATTCTCCCGGCGCGAGTCCTTCTATTGTAACATGTCCTATGGCATATCTGATAAGTCTTAGCGCGGGGAAATTCACATTTGCCAGCATTCTTCTGACTTGTCTGTTGCGTCCTTCTTTAATCATCAGTTTTACCCATGAAGTCGGAACGGTTTTTCTCAAGCGGATGGGTGGATTTCTTAAAGGAAGGACGGGTTCCTCGATTATTTCAGCCGAACACGGCAATGTCGGTCCGTCTTTTAATAGGAGCCCTTTTTTTAAAGCGTCAATGGCCGAATTATCAATAATTTTTTCAACTTGAGCAAAGTAAGTCTTTATTTTATTAAATTTCGGATTTGATATTCTGTTTTGGAATTGTCCGTCATTGGTAAGTATAAGCAAGCCTTCACTATCGGAATCAAGCCTTCCGGCGGGATAAACTTCCGGAGGAAAAGAATAATTTTTAAGCGATGGATGCCCGTGTTTCTCGGTAAACTGAGATAAGACATTATAAGGCTTAAAAAAGGCTATATATCGTGATTTTTTCATAATTTCGGCTTTTTAGGGTAATATGTTATCATATTGTTATGCCCTATACCTTCGTGGATACGCAAACTTCATTTGAACAACTTATAGACAAGCTTCGCTCAAAGAAATATATTTCAATAGATACCGAATCCAACAGCCTTTTCGCTTATAGGGGCCGTTTATGTCTTTTGCAGTTGGCAGCGGAAAATATTCATGCCATTGTGGATACTTTAAAAGTGGATATAACATCTTTTGAGATTCTATTGGTGGACAAAAATATCGAGAAAATTTTTCATTCGGCCGAATCGGATATAAAAACCTTAAAACTTGCCTTTAAAACCAATATACGTAATATTTTTGATGTGATGCTTGCGGCAAAGTATATGGGAATACGCAAATGCGGTCTTGACACTATGGTAAGCGAGCATTTTGATGTAAAACTGAATAAAAAATTTCAAAAGGCGAATTGGGGCGCAAGGCCATTGTCCAATGAAATGCTTGATTATGCCATAAATGATGTCAGATATCTTAAAAAATTGAAAGATATATTTCATTCAAAACTCAAAAGAAATGATTTCCTTAATGAAATAACGGAAGAGTTCGTGAAATTGACCAAATTGGAGCCTCAGGAATCCAAGTTTGACAGAAACGGCTATCTTTCTTACGGCATGTCTCGGAATCTGAATATGCTGAGTTTGGCGGTTTTAAAAGAATTATATTCCGCCAGAGAAAAAGCGGCCGCCAAATTGGATGTTCCTTCTTTTAAAATAATATCCGAAGATCTTATGATAAGGCTTTCCAAAAATCCAAATCATGCTTTGGCTAATCTTACGGAATATAAAGGCATAACCAGATATGTTGATAATATGCACGGAGCTTGGATTAAGGACGCCATAAAGCGCGGTTTAAAAGAAAAAATCGTGAGTATTCCAAAAAAAGTGATTCTCAGCAAAGAAAAAATAGAGTATTTTCAAAAAGTCAAAGAGAGAATAAAAAAGCTTAAGCGCTGGAGAATAGAAACGGCGAAAAAAAGGAATATGCTTTCGGAAGTTATAATAGAGGGTGAAATTCTTGAGAAAATAGCTTGTCGCAATCCTAAAACCGAGGAAGAACTTATGAAGATAAACGGTTTCCTGCCCGCCAAATTAAATCTTTACGGAAAAGAAATAATCCATGTTATTTCTGCGGAAGAAAAATTATTTTAAAAAATCACTATGTGGTTTTTTACCCCCCGGGCTTAGATTTTCTTATTTTTCGCGTTAACATTCCCCGTGTAACTTTGTTCACGGGACTAACATTCTTGGAATCTTTTAGATTCCTAAGAGCCTCTGGAATTAGCGGGAAATGGTCGTCCGAGAGCATAGCTTTTGATACGACACCCGGCATAGCCTTGAAATCTACGGGGGGTTATAATTATGTGGTTTTTTGTAATTATTTCAGAATCCTTAACAAATCCATTCTTTTAATTTTTTGTAAAGCTTTAAATATTAATTTCTTGTTTTCAGGTTTGAAATATTGAAGCAATGCCCTCTGCATTTTTCTCTCTCCATCTCCTTTTGCCGTAAGCACGGACTCTAAGGTAAAGGGATCAAGACCCGTATAATACATTGAGGTTGAAAGCTCCATTGGAGCGGGAAGAAAATCGTTTACTTGCCTGGGGCGATAATTATTTTCTTTTAGAAAAACAGCCAATTGGGCCATGTCTTTAAGCTCGCAGCCAGGATGTGAAGATATGAAATATGGAAGGATATATTGCTGTTTGCCCGCCGCTTCACTTGATTTTTTAAATTTATCGGCAAAGTTTATGAAAATTTCTTTTGAAGGCTTTTTCATTATTTCGAGCACCTTGGCGCAAATATGTTCCGGCGCGACTTTAAGGTGTCCCGATGTGTGAAATTTCGCTATTTCATTGATATAGTCTTCGCAAAGCAAAGCCAAATCCATTCTTATGCCGCTGGCGACAAAAACTTTTTTGATTTTTGGAATTTGCCTGGCTTTTTTTAAAAGTTTTAGAAGCGGCCCGAAATCAATATTTAAATTTTGACATATGCCGGGGTAAATGCAGGAGAGTTTTTTGCATTGCTCGCATATTTTAATATCTTTGGCGTTAATTTTATACATATTCGCCGTGGGCCCGCCGATATCTGAAATAATGGTTTTATTATTTAATTCGGCTATATGTGATATTTCTTTTTCTATTGATTTTTGGCTTCTTGATTGTATGATTCTTCCCTGATGAAGCGTTAGCGAGCAAAAAGAACAGCCGCCGAAACATCCTCTGTGCGAAACTACGGAATTTTTTATCATTTCATAGGCCGGAATTTTTTCTTTGTAAAAAGGGTGCGGCAATTTTTGATAAGGCAAATCGTATATGAAGTCCATTTCTTTCGTTGAAATCGGAAAATCCGGCGGGGTTTGAACAATAGCTCTATCACCGGTAAACTGAATCAATGTTTTGGCATTATAAGGATTGCTTTCCTGATAAATAATACGCGTTGCCTCTGAGAATTTTATTTTATCTGAGGACATTTCTTCAAAACTTGGCAAGACAATTGAGTTTTTATTTGTAAAATTTATATAAGGGGATTTCAATGTTTGGGGTTTTGGAATTTGTACATTATTTGGGATTTGTTTTTTGGGATTTGAGGTTTGTTTAGCTACCTGATTTATCAGGTCTAGCTTAGTAGTTTCGCTTTTGCCCAATGAATACATTGTCTGGCGGATATTTCTTATATCTTTTATTTTAGCGCCGTCCGATAGAAGCTTGGCAACGCGAATTATGGTTTTTTCGCCCATGCCGTAAACAAGCAAATCTGCTTTACAATCAAGCAATACGCTTTTTCTCACTTTATCAGACCAATAATCATAATGGGCGAATCGCCTCATGCCAGCTTCAATACCGCCCAGAATTATCGGCGTGTTTTTATAGCTTTCTTTAGCCCGCTGGCTATAGACGATAGCGGCTCTGTCCGGTCTTAATCCGGGCGCGCCTCCGGGAGAATAATCGTCTTCGCCGCGAATTTTTCTATTATGGGTGTATTTGTTTATCATGGAATCCATATTGCCCGATGATATTCCAAAGAAAAGTCTTGACTGTCCGAATATTTTAAAATCCGAACATGATTTCCATTTTGGCTGAGCAAGTATGGCCACTCTATAGCCTTGAGCTTCAAGAACTCTGCCTATTACCGCCATGGCAAAGCTTGGATGGTCCACATACGCGTCGCCCGTAACCAGAACAATATCCACATAGTCCCAGCCAAGGGTTTTCATATCTTGAGCGTTTAGAGGAAGGAAGCCGTTTTTCATAACAAATAAGATTATATAAATCTTCAATCGGAAATTCTTAATAAACCATTTTCCACCTCGGAGGTGGAAAATGGTTTTTT
>DAOWGR010000002.1 GCA_030637365.1 Elusimicrobiota bacterium | reverse complement strand
GCCTATCACAGGCTTAAAAAATATGAAGCGTCCGCTCAAGACTGCGAAAAATTCATAAACCTTGAACCTTTGGACGCGTTTGGTTATTATCTTCTCGGAGTAAATTACGCGAATATGGGGGGTAAATGGCCCGAGACGGAAAAAAACATAAATAAAGCGATTGAACTTGACCCGTCTTATAAGGATAAATCTTCAGTGCGTAAAATAAAATACCAAATAAAAAAAAGGAAGCGGTCCTCCTCTTCTTTCAAGATTAAAGAAAAAACTTCTGAAACTAAAGCCATCCCCGCCGTTAAGATTGAAAATAAAAAAACCGACGAGATTAAGATTGAAGAAAAAGAAAAGGTCCGCTATAGGAAAGAGGCGGATTTAACCATGACTAAAGTTTTGCTCAATAAGGCAAAAGTAAGAATGCGAAGAAAAAAATACGAAGAAGCTCTTGAATTATATACCCGGGCCGCTGAAATTGAGTCGGATGTTCCTTTCATTTACGCGGACATGGGATTCGCGAAATACCTATTGGGCAAAACCGACGACGGACTTTCCGATATAACTAAAGTTCTTCAAATGGATCCCGAATGCGCAAAAGCTTTTCTCTACAGAGCTTATATCAAAGTTGAAATGGGAGACACTTTGGGAGCGGAAGCGGATCTGGATAAAGCGGCTTCCATAAATAAAAAAATAAAAAGAGATTTTAATTATCGCAAGGTGAAAATGACAATTAAAAGGCAGAAAAGAAAAAATAAAAGAGGATAAATCAAAAAAACATGAAAATTGCGAATTCCGCCATATTTTTCTTATCATTTGTTTTTTTGGCGCCGATTTGCGCCGAAAGCGTTTTCATGCCGGATTCCGCATGTAATTGCGAGGCATCTTCTTCGCTTGGCGAAAAATATTCCGCCTATAATATGTTTGATGAAGATATATCCACCTGCTGGGCCGCGAAAGGTTCAAAAAACCTTAAATTAAATTTTTTGGTTCATAGCCCGCTTGAAACGCTCAAAATATACACCGGCTACGGAAAATCAAAAAAACTTTACTTTGAAAACAACCGCCCTAAAAAAATCCGCGTTTCGCTATCGGCTCTTGCCGGATGGAAAGATGAAGTTACCGAAACGGGACGGGCTTATTCATCCGTCCTGCCCGTTTGGTCCGGCGTATTCAAGTTAAAAGACAAAATGAAATGGCGGAAAATTAAATTGAAAGCGAATAAATCAAAGCAAAGCGAAGCCTTAAAAAAAGCCGTTGAAGGATTAAGCGAAGAACAAAGAAAAGGCGCGATTAAAACTTTTATGGTTACGATAGAATTGCTTGATGTGTATAAAGGCTCCAAATATAACGATACCTGCATTAGCGAGATAGAGCCGGTTTTTTCAGGGCGCGCGAAAAGCTTTAAATCAAAAATACGGATGACCAAAGTGGAAAACCCCGAATTCGTAAAAGTTCCCGTAAATGAAAAAACTTTTGTTGAAATATCAAAAAACGAAGATGAATATCTTTTCAGCTTTAAAGCCGGAAATTCCAAATGCGTTAATAAAAGTTTTATTGAAGAAGACTATGACTTTTTCGCGCCATATTCAACTCCCGTTGAAGCCGGCAGCGTTAAGCTTTCCAAAGGCCGCTCAGTATTTTTGGCGGCTGAATCCGCGAGTTCCGGCGCATGGGAAACGATTCTTTCCGTGTTCAATCCCGAAATTTGTAAAGCGGCCGCGATTAAATTGTCTTTTTCAGTCAGCCTTATTCATCCTTTTCCTCATATTGAATACAGTTCGGCTTTTGAAAAATCCGTTTTGAAAGAAGAAAAAGATTTCCTTCTTTCACTTGCTCCTGAATATGGCTATGAAACGCCCGAGAAGCCCGCCAAAGATATTTCAGACAGGCAATACGCGTGGTATTTGTGGAAAAAAGAAAATCCGTCCGAAGGACCGCTTAAACTCAGATGGTATCCGGGCGCTCCCGATGAAGATAATTTAAAAGAAGCCGAAATAAAAAACGGCAAAATGATTTATACCGCGTGTTTTAAAGGGGGAGTTACACAGTTTGACATTAAAAAAAACAGATTCCGCCCGATATATCACGCGGAAACATCACTGACATGGCCGGTGTCTTTGCTTATATGGAAAAATTATCTTTTTATAGGAACAAACGGAGAAGGGTTAAAAACCATAAATCTTAAAACCATGACACTCAAAAACCCGCCGTCCGAAAAACATATTCAACAAATGGAAATACGAAATAAAAAACTTTACATAAACGGAAAATCAACGAAATTTAAGGCTTTTTAATTAACAAAAGATATAAGCGTCCCAATGTATTGTTAAAATCGCTGAAGTGGAACTTCAATGTGTTTTTTGATTTTTCACTTTAAATTTCATACAATAGAACCACTATGTTACCGACTTATAGACCAAATGTGCGAAAAAGAAAAAAATCCATTGGTTTCCGCGCAAGAATGGAAACTCCGGGTGGAAGAAAAGTTTTGGCAAGAAGACGCCAAAAAGGAAGATGGCATCTTATTCCCGTAATATAAGCTTACAAACCTTTGGCCATGGGACAAGCCCATGACAGGCAGCGCCGCATCAAACGGCCAAGGGGATATAAGTGAATAAGTTTTCTTTTCCAAAAAGTCTTCGCATTAAAAGACGGAAGCTTTTTGATTTCATATTTAAAAACGGAAAAAAAACCGCCTCTAAAAATTTAGTGATGTGGTTTTTTGTTTTTGATGAATATGGCCAAAAAGACTTTTCAGAAGAAAGATTTAATCCTAAAAATATAAAATTGGGATTAGTGGTAAGCAAGAAATTGGGCAATGCTGTAAAGCGAAACAAAGTAAAAAGACTGTTGAGAGAAGCTTTCAGATTGTCAAAAGGCGCGTTAAAGGATGGCGCCGGAATTATAATTTACCCTTTGGCGAAATGCAAACTTGAAACCCAAGAGCAAACCTCCAGAGAATTAAAAAAATTGTGGCTTAAAGCCGGGATTTATAATGAAGAAACAAAGAAATGACAAGCTTACGGTGTCATGCCGGTCAGAGGAACAAAGCTTGACGCTTCGATTCGCGATAATCAACGCGCTGTCTTTTGTTTATAAAATCCTAAGGCCCATATTGGGACCTAAATCGTGCAGATTTACGCCGACATGCTCAGAGTATTGCTTTGACACTCTAAAAAAGCACGGCGTTTTAAAAGCTATTTATTTCACAATAAAACGAATTTGCAAATGCCATCCTTATCATCCCGGCGGGTTTGACCCCGTTCCATAACGCGATTTCTTCTCCGCTGATTTCTCAGGAGAGACCCATATGCAAAAAAATCTTGTATTGGCGATAGTATTATCATCCATCGTATATATATTTTGGTTTTCCATCATAGAAAAAAAGCCCGCGGTCACTCAAAACCAAAGCGCCGGGCAAACAACAATTCAAAAATCCTCCGCCAATTTGCCTGTGGCTCAAACAAAAGCGATTAAAATTGAAAAATTTGAAAATCGCCCGGCAAATATTCCCGCAAGTATTGAGAAAATAAAAATCTCAAAATCCGAATATTCCATAAGCTCAAAAGGCGCGCAAATAACCGGCTTGAGATACGACGGCCCCGTCAGTCCCGCGGAACTTATAATAGATCCTTCGTCTTCGCTTCTGGGAAGTTTTGAAAATTATGATTTCAAGCTTGCCGGAAAAAAATCTCATGTCATTAAGTTTGAAAGCCGGACAAATAAAAACTTCCTCATAAAGAAAGTCTATGACTTTGACAGGGATTCCGGAATAAACACGCTTAAAATAAGTGTTTCAAATCTCTCTTCGGAATCTCGAATATTTGAAGAATGGCAATTAAAAATGGGGCCGGGACTAGGCACCGTTAAAAATGAAGAAAAAGAAAACACCAAGCTATGGGAAGCCAAATACGCCGTAATGGCAAAAGGCAGAAAACATCCGACAGTTCATGAAATAGAAGAAAATACTTCCATCAATGACTGGAAATGGGTCGGAATAGACAATAGATATTTTATCGCCGCCATAATCGGCAATAAAGACCTCTCTGCCAATACATCAATTCTATATGACAATCCCAAAATAAACAACAAAAAAACTCCTTTCATATCCATGCCTTTCGCCTCCGTAATGCTCAGGCCCAATGAAACAAAAACATGGAAAATTGAATTCTATATCGGTCCGAAAGATTATGAAAAACTTCAAGCAATGGGACATGGCTTGGATCGGTCGGTGGACTTTGGTTTCTTCGCGCCTCTTGCCAAACTTGCCAATTCGTCTCTTTTGTATTTCTTTAATATGACGGGAAATTACGGTTTCGCGATTGTTATTTTAAGCATTATTCTTCAGATATTAATGTTCCCTCTCAGCTGGAAAAGCTATAAAGCGATGAATATGATGAAAAAGCTTCAGCCGGAACTCCAGTTATTGCAGAAAAAATATAAAAGCGATCCCAAGCGCTTAAATACTGAAGTTATGCAAATGTATAAAAAACACGGAACAAATCCGCTCGGCGGATGCTTGCCTATGCTTCTCCAGATACCCATATTCTTCGCTCTGTTTACAGCGCTCAGAAACAGCTGGTCTCTGCACGGAGCGGATTTTATATTCTGGATAACCGACCTTTCCTCAAAAGATCCTTTTTATGTTCTCCCCGTAACAATGGGATTGATAATGCTTATTCAACAGCGCGTAACCCCTCAAGCTGGCGGAGACAAGGGACAAATGGCGGTGATGAAATGGATGCCCGTCATATTCACATTTATGTTCTTAACATTTCCCGCGGGATTGGTTCTTTACTGGCTGATAAACAGCGTATCAAGCTTCGCTCAACAGCTTTATTTGCAAAAACGATCAAAATAGTTTTGTAGAAAAAAATATTCCCGCGAAGACGGGCGGGGAGAACACTTAAAAAGACACAAATTCGGCGCCGTCAAATAATCAAATGGAAAACAAATATTCAGAAGTCCATCCGCAAGGTTAAAAATTTATAGAAGTAAGGAGTAACAGATAACAAAGGTATGATATAAGAAATCTCCTTAATTTGCCGGTTACTATTTACTGATTGCTAATTACTGACCAAAGACGGACTTCTCAGGAGGAACACACCAATGAAAGAACTTAAAGTGGAAGCAAAAACAATTCAAGACGCGATAGAGAAAGGCTTAAAAAAATTATCACTCCGCCGAGATCAGGTGGAAATCGTGATAGTTAAAGAAGGTAAAAAAGGAATTCTCGGCATCGGTTCAACAAAAGCAAACATTATTCTTACGGAAAAAAAATGGAAAGGCTCGGATGAAACGCTGACGGCCAAACAACAAACCAAAACTTCCAAGCCCATGTCGGCGGCGCGGCAGCCATCAAGCGCTATGCCTTATCGGACGGCCAATCACAAAAAAAGCCCTGAACGCAATTGGAATTCCAATTCTCAAAATTCACGATCCGCCCAAAAAAACCCTTCGCTTGAATCGCAGCCCGCTAAAACGGCCGATGTGATTTCCAACGCGAAATCAATACTTTCTCAAATGCTAAGCCTCACGGGAATAAATTTCACCATCACCGAAACAAATTATGACAAAAACTCCGAAAAAATATTGATAAAATTTGATTCCGAAGACAGCGGTCTTTTTATAAACAGAAACGGCACCGGGATTGAATCCATACAATATTTGGTTAACGCGATAATAAACAGAACGATGAAACCTCATACACCGGTGCAAATAGACACGGCGAACTATTGGGAAAGAAAAGAAAAAGATATCCTCAGAAAAATAGAACACGCCGCGCGAACCGTCCAACAAACGGCAAAAGCGTTTAGACTTGAGCCCATGAGCGCTCCTCAGAGAAAATTTGTTCATGGAATCATCAAAAAAGATTATCCAAAATTGCAAACTGTCTCTGAAGGCGATGGAAGATGGAGAAAAATCGTAATAAGACCGGCCTAAAAAAAGCAGGTAAAGGCAGATAAAAGCGGTTGAAGTGAAGCAAGGCGCAGGTAAAAAACACAATATAGAACTCTGCGACTCTCTCAGAAACCCCAAGACTCTTTAACTGCCGTTTATAGATTATGTTTATATCT
>DAOWGR010000031.1 GCA_030637365.1 Elusimicrobiota bacterium | reverse complement strand
AGATTCCGGCAAAATAAGCGAATTTTCCCTTCATTTCCTCGCGGCCCATTATCATGGCGGCCGCGGTTTGCGCCATTGATTCCAATATTAGAACTCCGGGCATTACGGGCTTTTTAGGAAAATGACCGTGAAAAAACAGTTCATTGGCGCTTACGCATTTAATGCCCACGGACAATTTATTTTCTTCATATATCTCCACTTTGTCTATTAACAGAAAAGGGTAGCGATGGGGGATGATTTCCAGAATTTCTTGCGGGTGTATAACTCTAAGAGGAGCGCGTTGAGGAAGACTTTCTGTATTCTTCACCCTACCACCTCCTCACCAATCTTTGATTGGTATTCTTGTTGAGGTCGCTTTGCGGCCTGAGGCGGTGGTAGGGTCATGAAATTCTCCTAATAGCAGCGGCCTTAAAAGGTCGCGATTATCTAATCTTGGTTTTTATTATGCGCTGCTCTAAATATTAATCTCAAACTGCCATATTAAATTGTTTTTACGGCTTTGCTTTTCAATAGTTTAGCAAAATTCACATTCGTTTTATGTCCAGTATATTCCGCGTCTATGAATATATTTTTAAAATCAAATCCCGTCAATTTTAAATCGCCCATTAAATCAAGCAGTTTATGCCGGGCAAATTCATTGTCAAACCTAAGGCTTCCTGAAGATGTTAATATTCGCTCATCGTCTATTATGATGGCGTTATTCAATGAACCTCCCAAAGCAAGACCGTTTTTTAGAAGATAATCCAGTTCATGCTTAAAGCCGAAAGTTCTGGCCGGAGCTATTTCTTTCAGGTAGCTCGCGCTATCGTGGTTAAATTCAATTGTTTGTGAGCCGATCAGTTTATGGTTATTGGCGAATTTAAGCTTAAATCTCAGGCCATGATGAGGTTTTACTTTATAGTGTGACTTTCCCTCCGTAAATTCAAAGTGGTTGTCAAGGTTTAGAAAAAATTTGGTCTGCTCTTTTTTTTCTTTTATAGCGGCTTTAAGCAGGGCTTTGGTAAATTCCACGGAGGAGCCGTCCATAATGGGCGGTTCATTGGAATTTATCTCTATGTCCAAGTCGTCAATGCCAAGCCCGGCGCAAGCTGAAAGAATATGTTCCACGGTATGTATAATTTCCGCGCCTTCACCGATAGAAGTGCCCCGTACGGTTGTTTTTACATTTTCAAGATTGGCGCTTATTATAACGGGTTTTGAGGATTTTTTTTGTTTTATGAATCGTATTCCAAGCGGCTTGTGCGCGGGCAAAAAAGTAATTTTTGCCACCCGGCCGGTGTGGATGCCTATGCCTTCAAGAGATATTTTATCGGAGATGGTTTTTCTGTGCATAATAACAGGTCTTAGGGCTGAGATAACAGTCAAAGCGTCTTGGAGTCTTAGAGTCCTAATTTTTTTTGAATTTTTTTAATGGCCTTATACATTTCGGGGAGTTTGCTCATCAAAACTTCAATTTTCATGGCTTCTTTGTGAGGTCTGCCTATGGTTCCGAATACTATTTTGTTTTCATCCAAATCGGAAATTATGCCGGTTCTTCCCATTACGACGGAATTATCTCCTATGTTTATGTGGTCTGAGATTCCTGATTGTCCGGCTATTATCACATTGTCGCCAATCGCGCTTGAACCGGCTATGCCCGCTTGCGCCAGTATAAGACAATTTTTACCTATGCTTACATTATGCGCGATATGGACAAAATTATCCAGTTTTGTTCCAGAGCCTATTATTGTTTCGCCGATAGTCGCTCGGTCTATCGCGCAATTCGCGCCTATTTCAACATCATCCTGAACGCGCACCAAGCCTATTTGCGGTATTTTTTCATGATTGTCTTTGATTTTTATATAGCCGTAGCCGTCCGAACCTATTACCGAGCCGCTGTGAACTGTTACTTTTTTTGCGATAATACAGCGTTCTCCAACGGTCGTATTTGGATGAATAAATGAATATTCGCCTATTTGTACATTTTCTCCTATGAAACAATGAGCGTTGATACAAACGCCTTTGGAAATTTTTGTATTTTTACCGATAATGACATAAGGTCCGATAAAAACATCTTCAGCTATAATTGCCGTTGTATCTATGATTGCGGTTTCATGGATGGAAGGTTTTTTTTTCGGGCGAATTTCTTCTTCTAAAATTCTTAAAATTTTCGCGAATGAATATTTTGGATTTTCAGAATATATAACGGCGCCTTTAAAATCAAATGTTTTGTTTTTAGCTTCTTGGGGAACTATGACGCATCCCGCTTCGGATTCGGGCAGCAGATTTAATTTGTCCGTAGTGTCTATGTATGTCAAATCGTTTTTTTTAGCCGTTAATACGGAGCCGGCGCCGTTAATTGCGCCGTTGTCGGCATTTTCAGCTTCTTCTCCCAATAATTCGGCTATGTGCCTCGGAGTTATGTTCATTGAGATTCTTCTTCCAATTTAATTAACAGTTTATCGGTAAGGTCTACCGCGAAATTGCCGAATAGGATGCTTCTTTTGTCTATTATCACGCTTACGCCTTCTTTTATCGCGAGTTCTTTTAAAATCATGTAAATTTTTCCGAGAATCATTTCAGTTTGGCGGTTTTCATAATCCAAAAGTTCAAGTTCCGCTTGGCTTTGGCATATATCAATCTCTTTTCTTGTTTTTTTCAGTTTGGCGGATTTTTTGATTATGACGCTTTCTATCACGGCCGCGGATGTTGAAACCGAAAATTTAAAATAATCCAAAGGAACATTGCTTATGCCCGGCATATCAATCGCGGATATTTCGGGAGAGGTTTTTACCGCGCTTGATGATGATATAGCATCGGAATTTGTCAAGGTTGAAACATTTATTTCAGCGGTTTGTTCGGCGTGAGACGAAAGCTTATTCAGCCTTTTCTGATTTTCAATTAAAAGCGGCAATCTTAAGGCGAATTCTTTTTCCTGTTTAAGCTGGCTTATTTCCGCCTTAAGCTCAAACAAAATCTTTTTCTTTGAGTTTATAAAATTTTCTTTTTCAGCGATTTTAGCTTTAAAGGACTTTCTTTGTCGCTTTGTGAATGAGCATTTTTTAAAAACCAAATCTATGTCAACATAGCCCACCGTTCCGCTTTCCGCTTTATTGCTTTCAAGAGAAAGCTCCAAAGAATAAGCCGGCTGTATTGAAAACAGCGGGAACGCCAAAATAATTAAAGTTTTTTTAAAAGAAAATTTATTCATAAACCAATTGTACTAAAAATAATCCAAGCCCTCCACACAGCCCTCCATTACAACTTTGGCGGGCAGGCACAGGGGGTAAAAACCACGCATGTGGTTTTTAAAAAAGATTGCCGAGCGTAAAATATATATCCGATCTTTGTTCGCCCGGTTCGTGATTGAACCCGTATGCCCAATCCAGCCGTATCGGGAAAGCCGGCGTGGTAAAGCGTATTCCAAAGCCCGCTCCCGCTTTAAGTCTTGTTGAACCGGAGCCGAAACGCATGCTTACATTATTAAAATCTTCCCATGAATTGCCCACATCAAAGAAGAACGCCCATTGAACGATAGTTCTTTTTCGTTCTCTCGCGAGCGGGAATTTAAATTCCATATTGGCGACATTATATATTTTGCCGCCGCCGCGCGGGCCTATTTGCCCGTTTGAATTGTAGCCGCGCACGGTTTCCGAGCCGCCGATAAAGTACCTTTCATACACGGGTACGGATTTTGTGGAGCCGAAACGCGCCACATAGCCGAATCTATTGGCAAATGAAAGTACGAAAGGATAGTCGTTTATTTCAAACAGTTTATGGTTGTAGCTGTAAGAAATATTCGGCTTATAAAAATTCACATCGCCCATTAAAGGTCCGCCGGTAAATTCCAAGCCTATGGAAGAGCGGGAACCTTTTGTCGGGTCCCAAATATTATCTCGCGTGTCGCGCGCGAATTCCACATATATGGACGATGTTATGCTGGTGCCCTCCGTTAAAGCGGTTCTGTATTCGTCTTGAACGCCTGAAATTTTTACTTTTTCGTAAGTGTAAGAGGTGTTGAGATGGTATTTATCATTTTCAAATCGTGGTCCGAGAGAAACTTTGCCGCCGGTTCTTTTTTCGGTATAAGCTGAAAGAGAATCCATATAAGGCCTGTATCTTCTGGTATTATAAATATCTCCGCCCAAGCTCATGGGCTTATCTTTTACCCAGGGCGTTGTCCAGCTGATATGATAATCCTGCACTCTTTTGCCGAATTGCCACGAAACCGAGAGCTTTTGAGCTTTGCCGAACATATTCAAATGCTGCATTGACAGCGTTCCGACAAGTCCTTCATTTGATGAAACTCCCGCGCCGGCGGTCAACATGCCGGGTTTGCCCTCCGCTATATCAAATACCAAGTCCACTTTGTCCTGAGATGAAGTGGGATTTATGGCAAGCTGGACATCATCAATAAAACCGAGATTAAAAATCTTTTCTTGACTGCGTCTTATGCGGGAAGAGCTGAATATTTCACCTTCTTTTTGAACCAGTTCCCTGCGAAAAACATAAGTTTTTGTGGTTTTGTTTCCCTCAATGTCTATATGATCGACATAAATCGGCTTATTTTCTTCTATTTGAAAATTTATGTCCAATGTTCCCGTCAGTTTGTTTTCCGTTTTTAGCGGTTTTATAAGCGCTCTTAAATATCCTTTATCGGCATATTTGTTTTGTATCGCTCTCAATGTGCTCAGAAGGCGTTCATCGCTGTAAAATTTGTCTTTCTTGTATTCCAAAAGCTCTTGCAAGTCGCGGCTTGTGTACACGGTGTTTCCGCCGAAAGATGTGTCGCCGAAAGTGAATTTTATGCCTTCATCCAGATTTATTTTTATAAAGACTTTGCTTTTATTTTCGTTGAAAACGACGGAAGACGAATTGATTTTAAAATTGTTAAATCCTCTGTTTTTGTAAAAGAGCTCTATTTTTTTCAAATCATCGTCCAATTCAAACGGCGCGTAAACTTTTTTAGGCCGGTTTTTCATTCTCTTTAAAACTTTTTTCAGTTTAAAGGATTTAACATTCGGAATTGACACCTCGGCTATGCGGGATTTTTCCCCTTCTTTGATAATAACGGACAGCCGGCAGGTATTGGCGGCCGTATCCGTTTTAACGGCATAATCCGCCGTGGCGTCTATAAATCCTTTATCGTGATACTTTTCGGTTATAGCCATTATGTCTTCTTGCGTTTTAAGTTCGTCAAAAAAATCTTTTTTGGTTAAATTCATCGCTCTTTTAACGGAAGACTTTGACAGTTTTTCATTGCCTTCAAATAAAATGTCGGTGATCATCGGTTTCTCTTTTATTATGAAGGTTATTTTGGCCGGATGAGGAGATTTCGTTTTTTCATGTTTATCCAATAAAGCGGATTTATCGCTTAACAAAGAGATGTCTATGGATACCGTTTCAATACTTCCAAGTCCGAGTATGCTTTCCATATCGGTGTTTATATCGTCTTTATAATAGGGTTTCCCTTTTTTCGCTCGCGATGTTTTGAGAATTACTTTCGGTTTTACATTTATAGCGCCTTTTACCGCCATTTCTTTTATAATCCATGTGTCCCGCGTCAAAATTATTTCCATTTCTTCAGGCGCCGGCGTTTTTGGTTTCTCGGCGATTTCCGGCAATTGTTTGCTCTGGGGGAGAGCGTCATTTTCGGGTTTTACGGGAACATTGTTTCCGCCGTTTTTTTGATTTTTATTTAAGTCGTCGGGTAAATCCGGAATAGGCAAAAAGGTGTCATTGCCGAAAGATGTTTCTTGCCGCGGCGCGGTGGAAGTTTGAACGGCATTGTCTTGAGCGTTTAAATCGGCTGAATTTATCGCTATAAACAAACAAAGTGAGGCGAGAATTTTTTTCATTTTATTTTTTTAGAAGGACTTTCTTTTGAGTTTTTCTTTCCCTTTTATTACCGTAAGGTTCAGCCGGCGGCGCGTTTAACGGAACCGCGTCAGCGCCTTCATAATAATCCAGTCCCGAATGGTCCAGCACCTCTTCGCCCATCAGCAGTCTCAGGGTGTTTTTAAGCTTGATATGCTGAATAAAAAGATCGTTTTCAGGTTTTAAATCTGGTCTGCACATGGGAGACTTAAAAAAGAAGCTCATCCATTCCTGAATGCCCGAGAGTCCCGCTCTTTGCGCGAAGTCCAAAAATATGATTATATCCAAAAATACGGGCGCGGCCAGAATGGAATCTCTGCAGAGAAAATTTATTTTAATCTGCATGGGCATTGACATCCAGCCGTCTATATCAATATTATCCCACCCTTCTTTCGCGTCGCCTCTGGGCGGATAATAATCTATGCGCACCTTATGAAAATAATCGCCATAGAGATCGGGATAAGTTTTTGGATCAAAAATGGAATCCAATACGGACATCTTGCTTTTTTCTTTGGTTTTAAAAGAATCGGGGTCGTCTAAAACTTCTCCGTCGCGATTTCCTAAGATATTGGTGGAATACCAGCCTTTAAGAGCGAGCATTCGGGCTTTTAAGCCGGGAGCCAAAATGGTTTTCATCAAGGTCTGGCCGGTTTTAAAATCTTTGCCCATTACGGGCAAGCCTTCTTTAACCGCCAATTCCAAGAGCGCGGGCGTGTCTATGCTTAAATTGGGCGCGCCGTTGGCAAAAGGAGCTCCGCTCTTTAAAGCCGCGTAAGCGTAAATCATTGAAGGCGATATTTGAGAGGAGTTATTTTTAAGACCTTTTTCAAAGTTCTGGAGAGTTTTATGAACGGTTGAGGGCTGTATGAAAGTTTCGGTTGAACCGCACCATACTACAATGATTCTGTCCAATTTATTCTTTCTTTTGAAATCCGCGATATCCTTTATTAAGGCGAGAGCGAGATGCATCTTTGTTTTGCCTTTTTTTATAATTTCCGGTGTAAGATTTTTGACGAATTTTTTATCAAAAACGGCCGGCATGGGCTTTATGGCTTTTAATTCTTTGGCCACCGGTTTCAATTGCTGGGGATGGAATACCCCGGCTTTTAAAGCGGCCGAGTAAATGGAATCCTTATAAATGTCCCAGCCGCCAAATACCAAGTTTTTCATTTCTGTCAGAGGAACAAAATCTTTAATCAGAGGATTGCGGTTTTCATATCGTTTGCCGAGTCTTATATGCTGAAGTTGAGTTATGGAGCCTATCGGCGCGCCAAGATTTTTTTTATTCATTTCAATGCCGGCTATAAGTGTGCTGGTAACAGCGCCCATTCCCGGAATGAGAACGCCAAGCTTGCCTTTTGCCGGTTTAATTGTCTTTTTCATGCTTTTCCTCCGCTATGCGGGCGCGCATATTTAAGATATGTATTTCCATCATAAGCCCGTTCGCGTCTATAAAAACATATCATATCATTTTTTACCGTAAAGTTTGATAAAATAATGTCCTGTTATTTTAACGGCATAACGGCATATCAAGAGGCGCCGTAAAAATAGGCGCTTAAAATATCGGTTTTTTAAATTTGTTAAGCTAAGCGCGCGATATTAAGCGAAAGGGGACAAAATAAAAATGAAAAAAACATTTATATTGGATACCAATGTGTTGATACACGACCCATACTCATTTTCAAAGTTTGAAGATAATACGGTAATCATTCCCATACCGGTAATTGAAGAGCTTGATAATTTTAAAACCGTTTCGGATGAAAGGGGAAAAAGCGCCAGAATCGTATCAAGAAATCTTGACAAGCTGAGAGAGAAGGGAAAGCTTAATGTGGGTGTTAAATTGGATACCGGGGGGCTTTTAAAGGTTGAATTGGATCATGTGTCGGTTCTTCCCAAAGAATTCAAATTGCAGGAAATGGACAATAGAATACTTAATACGGCTTATTGGTATGAAAAGAAAAAGCATGATGTTGTTTTGGTGACCAAGGATATCAATTTCAGAATAAAAGCGGAGGCCATAGGACTGGAGTCTCAGGATTATAAATCCGGAAAAGTTAAAATGGACGATATTTATTCCGGTATAACCGAGCTTGATATTCCGGCCGAATCAATAGATAAATTTTACAAAGAAAAGGAAATTTCCATTGATAATAATGAGCTTAATCCCAATGAATTTGTTTTGTTCAGGGCTAAAGAAGACGCTAAAAAAACCGCGATAGGACGCCGCGGTCCTTTGGACGCGTCAATAGTAAAATCTCTGCGGCCGGAATCTTCTCCATGGGGAATAAGAGGTTTGAATAAAGAGCAGAAATGCGCCATGGAGCTTTTGCTTGATGAGTCCGTGAAATTGGTAACTTTAATCGGCACCGCGGGAACCGGAAAAACATTGGTTTCACTTGCCTGCGGTCTTCAGAAGGCCGTTGATGATAATGTGTACAAAAGATTGATTGTTTGCCGTTCAATAGTTCCGGTCGGCAAAGATATAGGGTTTCTTCCCGGCACTAAAGATGAAAAGCTTTCTCCCTGGATGGGAGCCATATATGATAATTTGGAATTCATAATGGACCGCCGCCATCAGGACGATTCTCTTCAGCAATTTGAATATTTACAGCAAAGCGGTAAAATTGAAATAGCTTCCGTCACTCATATCAGAGGCCGTTCGCTTCCAAAACAGTATATGATAGTTGATGACGCGCAAAATCTTACTCCGCATGAAATAAAAACGATATTGAGCCGCGCCGGAGAAGGAACAAAAGTTGTTGTTACGGGAGACCCTTATCAAATAGACAATCCGTATCTTGACATGGAGTCCAACGGCTTAATATACATTGTCAACAGATTTAAAGGGCGGAAAATCTATGGACATTTGACTTTTACCAAAACCGAGAGAAGCGAGCTCGCGGCTTTGGTGGCTGAAATTCTGTAGGACCGGCGTTCCGGTGGGGTTGACGATATCGCTTTTTTATCCTAAACTATCATATATAAATATATTATATGCGACCCATAGAGAAGAAGGTTTTTTTCAATAGGGGGTTTTTATGGAAAATGAAAAAATTCTGATTATTCAGTTCCAATTGACAAGATACAAAGTATTGGCTCTTTTGACAGCTTTCTTTATTTGTTTTCATCCTAAAATTTTGGGCAGTGAACAACTGACTCTTACCACATATTATCCGTCGCCCTATGGAGGATATGCCAAGCTTCTTACCACGGATCAAACTATTTTGGCAAGAGATGGCGGCAAAGTCGGGGTGGGAGCGTTAAGTCCGAGGGCTGATACAAAATTAGATGTTGATGGAGCTATCGGCACATCAAGAATGGGTGTTGGAGGAACTTATGATTCCACGGAGGTTCAAGGCATTTGGTCCATTGCTCCGAATTATAAAATTTCCACGGGCCCCAATGATTTCGGCAATCAATATGGAATGGTTTACGCTCACACGAATGCCGGAACAGGCACTAACAAAAAACCTATCGCGGGTTGGGGACATCAGATATTATTTACAAACAATGGCACCAGAAACGCGGCTATCAGCATGAGTGGCAACGGGTATTTTGGCGGCAGAGTGGGCATTGGAGATACAAGTCCTTCATATCCTTTGGATGTTAACGGGGACGCGAGAATTACGGGTGTTTTGCGCGGCATGTGTAATTCTGTGCCCTATACGGTGGGACCTGTTAAGATGTGCGGAGCCAATGAAAGAGTTTTTGCTTATTATGGAAACGGTATTCCTCAAATAGTGGGATTTTTGCCAAAAAGCGGAACTATGGCTGGCGCTGGAACATATATATCTCTCGGTCAGGATTGGAACGGGACCATGTTATGCTGTAGGATACGGTAAAACGGCAAGCGGCTGATTTAAGGAGAAAAAATTGAAACATTCAAAAGAGACAATTTTATTAAAATCCGATTTGCGGAAATATTCTTTGGATGACATAAGATATGCCGCTTATTCCGTCACGGATGAGGCTCATGTTT
>DAOWGR010000022.1 GCA_030637365.1 Elusimicrobiota bacterium | reverse complement strand
TTTCAATGGTTTCGGGATTATCCAAAAAAGCCATTATTTTTTCGGCCAGTAAAGAGGGGGTTTTTGGCGGGACCAAATAATCTTTTTCAAGCATTTCAGGCACGCAGCCGACATTGGAGGCTATAACGGGTTTGGCGCAGCTCATCCATTCAAGAAGCGCTCTTGAAACCATTTCGCTTCCGATAGAGGCTATAATGCCTATATGACAGCTTTTTATAAAATCAATCGGTTTCTTGACAAAGCCTTTGTACTCCAAATGATTTTCCATTTTAAGCTCTTGGGCGTATTCGTTTAATTCTTGAAATTTTATATTGGCCTGCGCCCCGGCGATAATAAATTTCACATCTTTTCTTTTTTTAAGGATTATTGCGGCGGCATCCAGAAAGTACTTGTGTCCTTTCACCGGATCAAGGCGGGCGAGCATGCCTATGATAAATGCGGGAAACAATGGCGCGGAGGACGCCTCCTGCGCGGAAATGCCTTGATATATGGTTTTAATTTTATCGGGATTTAAGCCCGCCGAGACATAGCTTTTTTTTATTGCTTGTGAACCTGTGATTATTTTTTTTACTCTTTTAAATGTAAAGCTGTTTTTTGGAAGTTTGGCGTCGGTTTTTGTTCGTATTAAACTGAAATTATGCCCGCTTATAAATGACAGCATAAAAGCCATGGTTTGTGTCTTGCCGGTATGAGCGTTTATGACGCGGATGTTTTTCTCTTTGACAAATTTCCTCAATCTTAACAGCGCGCCAAGCGAGAAAATATTTTTTCTTGAGGGGATATCAATCGTTTGAAAATTATTTTCCTTTATCATTTCGCGGCATAAAGTGTTTTTAATCGCTCCAAAATAAATCATATGCCCCCTCTCGCGCAAAGCATGAGCTTGTTCAATGGCATAATGAGTGAGAGCGCTGTTCCAGGGAATATCAATGAGATTAAGTATTTTTAATTGTTTCTTCATAAATTTTGAAAGTGGCTTCAGCCATTTTTTCCGATGAAAAGTTTATTCTTCTTTTATATCCTTCTTCGGCCAGAGCTTTTCTTAGATTTTCATTTTCAATTAATTTTATCTGAGCTTTTGCCAACTCTTGGGAGTTTTCCTTTTCGGCGATTAATCCGTTTTGTTTATCTTCTATTATATCCGTTATTCCGCCGGCATTGGTCGCGACAATGGGCAGTTTGGCGTTCATGGCTTCCAGCAATACGCTGCCGAGCCCTTCCTGGCGCGAAGGCAAGACAAATAAATCAAGGGACGAGAGAATCTGATATGAATCGGTTTGATAGCCGATAATATGGAAATTGTTTTGAATATTCAGTTCTCTCGCGAGATTATGAATTTTGCCGGAAAGCTCTCCTTTTCCGGCCAATATAAAATGAGTTTCGGGGAATTTTGCCAATACTATTTTGGCGGCTTTAAGAAAGTTTACGGGGTCTTTATGGGGCACCAGGGCGATTAATGAGCCTATCCAAAAAGCTTCTTTGGCTATGGCGAATTTTTCGGAGATTTTTTGTTTTGAATTTTCCTTATATTCTTTGAAATTATTTTCATTCCACGGCGTGTTATTAATATTGGCCGCGCTTGGAATAATGCTTATTTTATTTTCATCCACGCCGCCGGAAATCAGTATTTTTTTAATTGCTTTTGACAGCGCGATGATTTTATGAGCTGTTGAATATTTTAGGCGCGCGGACAGTCTTTTTTTAATCGTGAAATCAACTCTTCGGTGGACTATTCTTATAACCTTAAAGAACAATGAAACCAAATAAGACAAGGCGGCGGTATGCGAGGTGTGGGAGTGCAATATGGCGGGTTTCGGCTGGTTTTCGGCGGTTAAAATTTTTTTTATTTTTCTTTTTAGAATCAGAGCGGACAAAATGTCCCATTCAAAAAAATAAGGCAGGTTTATTATTTCCAATTTTTTTTTAACGGAGGCTTTTTCAAGAGGGGAGTTTTTGCGGCAAACCATTATGTTTCTATGTCTTGAGTTATTTAATTCTTCGGCCAAATACAGCGCTTGCCTTTGTCCTCCGCGCAATTCTTTGCCGTCGTCAAGGTGGAATATTATAAAACTTTTGTTCATAGAAATATTATTTTAGCAATAATATAGTTGCGTTAATAGCGATAGTGGCGTTTATTGCGTGACAAAAAAGTCTGAGAGTCTTGGGGTCTGGGAGTCAACAGCGAAAACAAAACTAAAGTCAAAGAGTCTCAGGGTCTGGGAGTCTTAGCGTTAATTGTGTGAGTATTTTTTTTAAAAAAAAATAATCAAATTTTAATTTTGCCCTGTATTCCCAAATTTTAATCTAAATTTCAGTTCGCTTTGTATTACTGGAAAAAGAAAGCAAAAAGATGTTACAATTAAAGATATACAGTACATATTGGAAGTGCCATGAGTTTAGAAAATAATGATTGAAATATTGACTCCATTACTTATTTTAAGCGTGTTAACATTTGTCCTTGGCTTATGTATTTTATTCGCCTCAAAAAAATTCTATGTTAAAACCGATCCGATGGTGGATACCGTAATAGCAATGCTTCCCGGCGCCAATTGCGGAGCTTGCGGTTATCCCGGATGCGCTCAATTCGCGGCGGAGCTGGTCAAAACAAGAGACTCTTCAAAAATATGCCCTATCGGCGGAGATGGCTTAAGTTATGAATTGGGGCGGATATTGGGCATTACTATGGATGAGGCCAAGCCGGTGGCTTGCGTTGTTTTATGCAATGGTAATGAGACGACCACTAAATTTTTAGCGGATTATAAAGGAATTCAGGATTGTTGGGCGGTAAAAGAAATACTGCCGAGTGTTAAGCAATGCGCCTATGGCTGTGTCGGTCTGGGTTCGTGCATAGCCTCATGCAAATATGACGCTCTCAAAATTGTTGACGGGCTTATTAAAGTGATTTTTGAAAATTGCGTCGGTTGCGGAGCGTGCATTGATAAATGTCCGCAACATGTTTTGAAGCTTAATGAAAAGAAAGCAAGAAAATATCATGTGGCTTGCCTTTCCACTGATAATGGCGGCGTAACCCGTAAATATTGTTCCAATGGCTGTATTGGGTGCATGCTTTGCGTTAAAGCGTGTAAATTTGACGCTATAAAGGTTGAGAATTTTTGCGCTGTTATTGATGAGAAAAAGTGCGTCAATTGCGGACTTTGCGCCAAGGTGTGTCCGGTTAAATGCATACAGTTAACGAAGTATGCCATGGCGCCTAAAAAGATTCCTCTTAAAATTGAGGATTCCTGTGATGGCTGTAATGCTCCCTGCCCCGTGAAAGAAGTGGGCGAGAACGGGACACTGGGATACTAAGATAGTGTGACCCTCCTTCGCCAACAAGCTATGGAAGGGCAAGCAGCGCGGCAGTACAACAGTGAGGCAGTAAATAACTTTTTTATTATTACAATTTAGAGAATATTTAAAATAATGAAAACATTTAAATTCGGCGGCATTCATCCAAACGAAAATAAATTCACGAGCGCTCTTGCAATTGAGACGATGCAGATGCCAAAATTGCTTGCCGTGCCTTTAGCCCAGCATATCGGCAAGCCCGCGGCTTTAATTGTAAAAGTCGGTGATGAAGTAAAGAAAGGCCAATGTATTGGCGAGGCGGACGGTTTTATAAGCGCGGCCGTTCATGCTCCGACAAGCGGTAAAATAAAAAAAATAGCTCAACATCCTCATTCCTGCGGTAAATTCGTGAAAACCGTTTTTATTGAAACCGATGGCAAAGAAGAATGGGTTAAAGGCTTGAACACCTTTAAAATAGATTTTAAAAAATTATCGTCCGAAGAAAGACTTGAAAAGATTAAAAATGCCGGCATTGTGGGCATGGGCGGAGCCGGATTTCCCACGCATGTTAAGATGGCGCCGCCTAAAGACAAAAGAATTGACACTTTAATATTAAATGGCGCCGAATGCGAACCTTATTTAACGGCGGATCACAGGCTTATGCTTGAAAAGCCCTGTGAAATTCTTAAAGGGCTTTCAATAATAGCTTCGTTTTTTCCTGAAAATTTAAAAGTATACATAGGAATTGAAAATAATAAGCCTGACGCGATTAAGCGGATGAAGGAAAAAGCTTTGCCATTGGGTTTTGAAGTTATAACCTTAAAATCCAGATATCCTCAAGGCGGGGAAAAACAACTTATAAACGCGATAACTCAAAGAACCGTAGGCAATGGACAATTGCCTTTTGATGTGGGGTGTATGGTTAATAATGTCGCCACGGCTTTTGCCATTTATGAAGCGGTATGCAAAAACAAACCGCTTATTGAAAGAGTTCTTACTGTTTCAGGTATGGCTTTGAGAAGTAAGAAAAATATAAAGGCGCCGATAGGGACAATGTTCTCGGATATTGTTAATTTTTGCGGCGGCATTGCCAGCGGAAAAATGAATTTGTTGATAAGCGGCGGCCCCATGATGGGCAAGGCGCAATATAGTTTTGATGTTCCCGTTGTAAAAACAACTTCCGGAATACTTTTTATTGATGAACTGAAATTGGCGGAAAAAAAGGAAAGGCCGTGTTTGAGATGCGGACGCTGTGAAGAGGTATGTCCGATTAATTTAAAGCCCATACTTTTGGCTAATTTGGCGCAAACGAATGTTGAACAGGCTCAGGAATATGGTTTGAGCCAATGCATGGAATGCGGAAGCTGCGCTTTTGTCTGTCCGTCAAAAAGAGATTTGGTGCATTGGATTAAATACGCGAAGGTTATGAACGCTAATTTGGACGCGATTGCAAAATGTAAATTACAGAGCGCGTAAGGCATGGCATGTAGGAATTAATAATGGAAAATACCAAACTGATAATAGCTTATCCGCCATATACTAAAAACACCGACAGCATAGAAAAAGTTATGTATACCGTGATTTTGGCATTATTGCCGGCGATGATAGCGGCGGTTTATTTTTTCGGTATTCGCGCTTTAATGCTTATGCTGGTTTGCGGTATATCCGCCATGGGTTTTGAATACATTGTAAATAAAATCAGAAAGCAAGAGGTCGCTTGTTTTGACGGCAGCGCTCTTGTAACGGGAATATTATTGGCGTTAAATCTCCCGTCAAATTTTCCATATTGGATGGCTATAATCGGTTCCTTCGTAGCTATTGTCGTGGTAAAACAATTATTCGGCGGACTTGGCTTTAATGTTTTTAATCCGGCTCTCGCGGCGCGCGTGTTTCTTCTTATTTCATTTCCCGTCGCCATGACCATTTGGCCGGTTCCTTTTGTTGATATGCAAACCGCCGCGTCTCCCTTGGGAGTTTTAAAAACCGAGGGGCTTGCCGCCGCCAATTCAATAACATTATGGCAGGCGTTTATAGGTAAAGTGGGCGGCAGTCTCGGTGAAACTTCATCTTTGGCTTTATTGCTCGGCTCTATTGTTCTTTTTTGGAAAAGATATATAACCTGGATTATCCCTGTCAGTTTTATCGGCTCCACTTTGGCTTTTGTCGGAATTTTTCATTATTTGCATCCTCTTGAGTATGCTTCGCCTCTTTGGCATTTTGCGTGCGGAGGGCTTTTATTGGGAGCTTTATTTATGGCTACCGATATGGTTACAAGTCCCGTTTCAAGACGGGGACAATTTGTTTTCGGTTTGGGTTGCGGTTTATTGACGGGCATTATTCGTCTTTTTGGAGGATATCCCGAGGGTGTGTCTTTTGCCATACTTATAATGAATGGTTTTGTCCCTCTTATAGATAAATGGGACGCGAATACAAACGCAAAATTTTGGAAGGTTAAATAATATGAGGTCGGTTTTGACTTTAACTATCATAGGTTTTTTTAGCGCTTTATTGCTTTATGTGACCAATGATATTACGAAAGTTCCCATCGAAAAAGCCATGGAAAGAGTAAAGGTTGAATCTTTAAGGCAAATTTTTCCGTTTGAATTTGAGGATAATGATATTAAAACCGTCATTGATGAAAACGGAAAAGAATTTTTTGAAATAAAAGATGGGGAGAATAATTTAAAAGGCATCGCTGTCGGCGCTTTGAGTAATGAAGGTTATAGCGGCGAGATAAAAATACTTTTGGCGGTTTCGCCTGAGGGAAAAGTTTTTGATTATAGCGTTTTGGCGCATAAAGAAACGCCGGGCTTGGGCAATAAGATTGAGCTTGAACCGTTTAGAAAACAATTTAAAGATAAAACTTTAAAAGGTTTTGATTGGAAAGTTAAAAAAGACGGCGGGTTTGTTGATGAGCTTACGGCCGCAACCATTTCATCAAGGGCCGCGACAGACGCCGTGAAAAAAGGTTTGGAAGAGATTTCAAAAAAATATTTCAGCGGGAATAAAAAATGAACGCTTGGCAAGAATTTAATAAAGGTATTATAAAAGAAAATCCGGTTTTGGTCGCTTTACTCGGCTTATGTCCCGTTTGAGCCGTAACAACGACTGTAATAAACGGTTTGGGCATGGGCTTGGCTACGACATTTGTTTTACTCGGTTCAAATATTGTCATTTCATTGATAGGCAAATTAATACCTTCAAAAGTAAGGATACCCTGTTATATTGTTGTTATCGCGACTTTTGTCACAATTGTTGATTTGCTTATTCAGGCATTTTCACCCGCGTTAAATAAAAGTTTGGGAATTTTTATTCCATTGATTGTCGTTAATTGCATCATTCTCGGAAGAGCCGAAGCTTTTGCCAGCAGGAATAAATTATGGCATTCCATTCTGGACGCTCTTGGCATGGGTATCGGATTTACTCTGGCTCTGTTCCTTCTTTCCGCGATTAGAGAGATTCTTGGAAGCGGCACTATCTTCGGCATTGCCATTGCCGGCAATATGCCTCCGATACTTATTTTTGTTTTGCCTCCCGGAGCTTTCGCGGCTCTTGGTTTTATTGTCGCGGCGGTAATTTACTTTACCAAAAAGAACGCGGAAAAAAATAAGGGGGCGAAATGAAAGAAGTCCTCTTAGTCATGGTAAGCGCTATTTTTATTAATAATGTTGTATTCGCCCGGTTTCTCGGCATTTGTCCGTATATGGGCGTGTCTAAAAAAATAGCCACAGCTTCGGGCATGGGCATGGCGGTTACTTTTGTAATGACGCTGGCCACCGCCATTACATTTCTTTTGAATAAATTTGTTTTGATTCCTTTTAATATCGCGTATTTGCAAACGATTATGTTTATTCTTGTAATCGCTTCATTGGTTCAAATCGTTGAAATAGCTCTTAAAAAACTAAGTCCCGCGCTCTATCAGGCGCTCGGTATTTTCCTGCCTTTAATTACCACCAATTGCGCCATTCTGGGCGTGGCTATTTTATCCATTCAAAACAGTTATTCTTTTGGGATATCCGTTTTATTCGCTTTCTGCAGCGGGCTTGGCTTTTGTTTGGCTATTATTATTTTTTCGGGAATAAGAGAGCGGATTGAATACGCGGATATTCCCGAATGTTTTAAAAATATTCCAATCGCTCTTATTACCGCGGGTATTTTGGCCATGGCTTTCATGGGCTTCTCCGGCCTTGTAAAATA
>DAOWGR010000061.1 GCA_030637365.1 Elusimicrobiota bacterium | reverse complement strand
TCATCAGACAAGTCATGCCATGATTGAGATTTTATAACTGGATGCACAAGCATGAATTTAAATTTGCCGAAGATGTTTTTTGGGATAAAGTCGAAATCCAAATCTTTTTCCATGTCATCTTCTTGAAGATTATAAAGGCCGATAAAGGAATGCGCCGGATTAAAATATTTTCCTATGCCGTCTAAAAAAGTTTTGGCGCACATATTCTGCAAGTGTTCCAAATCATTTGAAATTCTCCAAATAAGCAGATCGCAATCGGAACGCAAGCCGTTTATCTGGTAAGTGCGGAGAAAAAGTTTTTCTTGGCAGCGGGCGATTACATTTTCAAATTCTTGTTTGGCGGTTATTTTTTCATTTGAAACCAATCTTCTAAAAACGGGGTCAAGCTTAAGAAACATAAAGCTTGAGTAAAGAGTGTTTGTTTTTTTTAATTTATCCATGCGTAGTTCTCCATTAAAAGGCTTTGGGAATGATATATTGATCGCCGGGTCTTAAAATCTCGGTGGATTCGGGCGTTGTAAGGCCGGTTTTTATCTCAATCATAAGGTATTTTTTATTTTGTATGTTTATCAAAGCGTTTGTCGGGACAATTCTGGCGTCTTCGGTTCTTCCCACAAACAGATAACCTTTAAAGCGTTCTCCTATTTTTGTTTTATTCTTAAGCTTTCCCGTATCAAGCCATAATCTGTAATAAAATGAATTGGGCTGAAGCGGCATGAATTTTGTTAAGATTGATTTTAATTTGAAAGAAGGGTCTTTAGCGTATTTCATGTCGGCGGTAAGATTTTTTTTTAAAGGGCAGTATACGGGCTTGGTGTTTTTCCCCACTATTACGACTTTTTTCGCTATGGTAAAAAGCCGGTCTCCTTTATTAACGATGTCTTTTGACTTCACATAAATTTTGGTGATTATACCCCTGGTTTCCGCTTTTGTATCGTATAGCTTGAATATGTCGCGCCATCTTCTTTTCATTTGTATTTTGGTTTTTCCCGTGCTCGCGTCAAGCATTGCCGCCATTTCCGCGGAGACTATTTTCGCGAGAATTTCCTTTTCATCAACCAGGTCAAAAAGCTCCGCCATTACTTCTTCAATTCTTCCTTCAAACGGCGCCAGAATATCATAAGTGTCCTGAGCGGTGGTTATTCCTTCCACGGGGAGATATATCTCAATGTCCCCTCGTTCTATGTTTCTGATATTCTCTTTGGAGATGACAATCGATTTTGATTTTATTTGCTGTATATCAAAAGCTTCCGCTTGAGCGCAAAGAAAAAATATTGGCGCGATGATAATGAGTTTTGAGAGTTTTTTCATATTACGCTGTCTCTTTGTCGTCCGATGCGCATAGCGCTTTGTTACGACACCCGGTATAGCCTTGTATTTTTTTGAAAGCGTTCCATGTCCACGGCATCTTTTGTCTGAATATTTCCGCCATGGCGTCCGCGTATTCGCGTATTTCAAGTTGAGCGTGAGCGTCCATTCTGAGAGACAGAAAATTTAAAAGGCTTCTCGCGTTCGCCGTCCAATAGAATTGAGTGTATTGCGCCACCGGAAGCGCCATTCTGGCCATTTCTCGCGCTACTCCGCCGGAAAGCAAAGATTTATATGTTTTATAAGAAGCCGTTATTGAGGCGGAATACTCTGTGAGAAGTTTTTCATTATCAAAAGAATTTCCGTTAACGGATCCCTGTTTATTGAGTTTGTCTTGAACTCTGAATTTTTCAGGAATATAAAATTCTTCCTTAACTTGGGAATATCTTGCGCTTATTTCATTGAAAGAACCCCAGCGATGTCTCATCCATTGTCTTGCCACGAAAATGGGGCATTTTATATGAAATTGAAACACGCAATGTTCAAACGGCGTATGATGCTGATGTTTGAGAAGATATTCTATAAGCCTTTTGTCCTGCTCTTCTCCTTTGGATTTTGAGCCGAAAGATACTCTGGCGGAATCAACGGCTCTGTCATCGCCGCCCATAAAGTCCACTAATTTTACAAAACCTTTATCTAAAATATTGCGCGGATGACTGTCGGTTTTTTGTTCGGTTTTTGTCATCGTTCCTCCGGTTCATACTGTCTTTTTTGATATTATAATTATATACTTTTAATGTTTGGCAGTCTATGAGTATGAGTTTATCTCATGAAAGTCGCAGAGTCTAAGTGTCTTATGGTCCGGGAGTCATGATGTTTTACAATTGGGGATTTACAATTTAAAGGAATAATAAATGGATAAAAGCAGAATTGATAAACTTAAAAACAGTTCCCAATTAAAAGATCTCGTGGCCATAATGAATGAGCTATTGGGAAAAAACGGCTGTCCGTGGGATAAGGAGCAGAATCATAAATCCCTTATCCAGTATCTTCATGAGGAAGCGGGGGAAGTGGAAGCCGCCATAAAAAAATCCGATTGGGAAAATTTAAAAGAAGAGCTTGGCGATATTATTCTTCAAGTCGTGTTTCACAGCGCGCTTGCCGAAAAAAAGGGCCGTTTTAATATTGACGATGTTATAAAGAGTATTAATTCAAAGCTTATAAGAAGACATCCGCATGTTTTTGGCGGCAAAAAATTTAAAACATCTTCGGAAGTTCTTGTAAATTGGAATAAAATCAAGAAAAAAGAAAAGAAAAAAAGAAAGAGCGATCAAAAGGGGGTGGCAGAATGAAATCCGCTAATCTCGCCAGACTTATATATCCGGAATTCAGATTTGGCAAAACTTTGATGGAAGACGCCGTTAAGCTTGTGAAAATGGGAGTCGGAGGTTTTTGTTTTTATGGCGGCAGCGTCAATGAAATTACAGATACCGTTAAAGCGCTTAAATCATACGCTCAAACGCCGCTCATTTTTTGCGCCGATTATGAAAACGGAGCCGGGCAATGGCTCAAAGACGCCACATTATTGCCGACCAATATGGCGATAGGCGCTTCAGGGTCAAGCGATATGGCAAGGAGAAAAGCCGAAATAACCGCTTTTGAATCCAAGGCTCTCGGCGTGGATTGGGTTTTGGCTCCGGTTGTGGATTTCGCTTCAAATCCTGAAAATCCCATTGTTAATACCAGAGCTTTTGGCGATAATATCGGCATTGTAAATGAAATGACCGAAGCTTATTTAAGCGGTTTGAACTCTCATAATTGCGTTTCCTGCATTAAACATTTTCCCGGTCATGGAGAAACCGATACCGATTCGCATCTTACTTTGCCGGCGCTTAATCGCAGCAAGGAAGAATTATTGAATTTTGAAATTAAGCCGTATAAAGCGTTTATTAAAAGCGTCGACGCCATTATGATAGGGCATTTGAAAATTGATTCCATTGACGCTGAAAATGTATCTTCTTTTTCTCAAAAAATAATTACAGATTTGCTCAGAAAAGAAATGGGATTTGACGGCTGCGTGGTAACCGACGCTCTTTCCATGGATGCCATATCGGACGAAGGCCGTTCGGGCATTATGGCTTTGCTGGCCGGAGCCGATATTTTGCTTGTGCCGAATAATCCTTTTGAGCTTTTCGCGGCGATTGAAAACGCTTATAAAGAAGGCGTTTTGCAAGATAAGCTTATAGAAAAGGCTTTGAGCCGGCAAAACAGAATGATAGCTAAAATTTCCGCCGGCATGCTTAATAGCGCGGATTCAAAAGTGATAGGCTGCGCGGAGCATAAAAAATTTGTTGAAGAAGCCGCGGGCGAGTGCGTTGCTTGGGCGTTTAAAAACAGGAGATTTGAAATTGAACAGGGCGAGACTGTGGGGTATCTTGAGCCTCTTACTCCGACCGCCAATTGGCAAGGAAAAATATTTATAAAGGAAATGGAGAAGCTTGGAATTAACCTTATTCCTTTCAATCCTCATAAGACTAAAAAACTCATAGTGGCTTCGTTTTCAGGTCCCCGCGCTTATAGCGGAAGCATCAATTTAAGTAAAGAACAAAAACAATTGATATCGGACAAAATTAATCTGGCCGAAGATTCCATAATGCTTTCTTTCGGCAGTCCGTTTGTTTTTAACGGTTTAAGCTGTAAAATAGCCGGAGGCCTGTGCGCTTTTTGCGCTTTGCCCGATTTTCAAAAAACAGCCGCTCAGATATTAATGGGAAAGAAAGAAGCTCGCGGAAAAATGCCCGTTAAATTAAAAAATCTCAATTAATTCCAATGCTGGTTTGGAATAAGGCGAGAGATTTACCGAAATAGCTTTTTATAATTCCGCAGATGATCAAGAAATGTTTTTCGCAAACTTTGTGTTGCGAGCGGCGGCCATATCGGAATGCCCGTCATTTTAAGGCGATGAGCGGAGTGAAAAGTCACAAGAACGGAATTAGCGTCATAGGCCGCGAATTCCACGCTTCCGAGATCCATTACCGTTGAGTCGTTATCTGAATGAAACACGCGCCAGTAAACGATGGAGCGATTTTTTTCGTAGATGATTTGTTCAGCTTTTGTCATATCCTGATTGAAGGCGTAGACATCCTGATCCTTAGGCAATGAGCTGATAACCATTCTTTCGACTTGTCTGATGGCTTGGCCTTTTGTGTTTCGCTCAAGTACTTTAACCTCGCCACCCAGATAGTGAGCGAGATGACTTCCCCACGACTCTATTGGTAAGCGCTCAATAAATTTCTTGTACGGAACATTAATCAAAATGCGCGAAATTTCCACGGCCGCCGGTTTTGGAGACGCGTTAAAATCCTCCGCGACATTCTGGACAAAAGCGACAGCCACCCCTTGTGCTAGCTTTTCCTTCTTCGCATTATCTAAGATTACAAGCTGCTCCGGAGGTGTTTGTTTTTGATAGTTGATGATGAGAGGTTTTATATTCCAGATTTCAGGAAGAGGGAGAGCCTGAATTAGATATTGTTTATTTGCGGAGACATGTTTGTCCAATTCTGACGAAGAGTATTTTTTCGCGTTGGAGGGGATTGCCGGAACTTTAATGAGAACATTTTGATTAATATTTGACGACTTTGTATTTTGCCGCTCAAGAACTTCTTCATATCTGACGGCGTCCCTAAAATCGGATGGTAAATCGGATTGATTGAATGTGGAGAAGAGAGATGTTGGTGATATCATGATTGTTATGCAGATGACAGTAATTCTGTTTTTCATGAAATTATCCTTTGAAAATAATTTAAGCGTAAAATACATGCGCGCGTTCGCTTTGCGCGCAAGATATACATTGCCGATTTTAATTTGAATGTTTCGTTTGGGAGAATTTTAGCATTTAAATCATGATATTTCATTAAACACAAATACGGCGCTTTAAAAAATTACCATAGTTAAAAAGAAATTTCAGGGAACAATATTTTTGTAAAAAATTTCGTCATGATTTGCCCATTTTTTAGTTTAGTTTTTTTTCTCAAATTTTTGAAAAATTATACAATAGCTTTTTTCACGGGAACGAATTATTCTAAAATATACGGAAGGCACCTGTTACCTTTTGAAATTATAACTTTCAGAAAGGAATTATTTTGTAGGTAATTTTGACCTAAGGCGCCAGAGGTTAAGTTGTTTGCTGTTAAACTGTATCACTGCCGCGCCGGCGCGCTAATTTATGACAAATACTGCGGTTCAAAAAATAACGGGACTTGGCTTTTGGGATTATTCCATTCTTGGCGCGGCTCTTTTAATTCTTTTTGCCATAACTTATTTCAAGGGGAAAGATGAAAAAGACACCAAGGATTTTTTTCTCGGCCGCCGGAAAACTCCGATGTGGGTGGCTTGCCTTTCTTTTGTCGCGACTGAAATAAGCGCCATGACAATTGTCGGCGTTCCCGCCGTCGGTTTTAAAGAAAATTGGCAGTATCTTCAGTTTTTTATTGGTTCCGCCGCCGCCCGTTTGCTTATCGCCTATCTTTTTATTCCGGCCTTTTATAAATACAACTGCACCACGATTTATGAATTTTTAAAACACAGATTCGGCGCCGCGACGCAATATTCACGGTCAATATTTTTTTGCTTTACCCGTCTTTTGTCGTCGGGCGTTCGGCTT
>DAOWGR010000050.1 GCA_030637365.1 Elusimicrobiota bacterium | reverse complement strand
TCAAAAACCGGGATTTTATGATTTTTTTGATATACTTGATTTGAAGGCTCTGTGACAAAATTAATTAACCATTTGGCTGACTGATTTTTGAGCGAAACAAGGAACGAAGAGCGAGGTCGTTCGTATAACTCACGACACCTGCTGAGCCATAGGCTCGTTGTTCCGCATACTCGTTTATAGTCTGTCTGTGTCCCGCCTTAATGGCGGGATGAGCGATAAGTGACGCGGTTGGAGTCTGAAATTAGTCAGCCCCTATGGGGAAGCTCATCTTTTATTGATTTCTTCGTTGCTCTGGAACACGAACCTTTTGGTTCATCAGATGCCGAAAGCTATGGTTTCGGCTTCATTCACAGGCAAGTCGCAGAGCTCCTTGCATCTGATGAAGCATTGCTTCCTTGTTCCAGCTCCAAGCCTTCTCATTTATCGCGTCTTGAACTCAAGGCTATGCCGGGTGTCGTATTAGGGAGCTATGCTCATCAGACGACCAACTTAAAGCTGAGCTTCAAAATGATAAGGTAATTCTTTTCCAAGCCCTAAGGTGGTAAAAAAAACATGTCCAAAAAAATTCTTATAGTGGATGATGCCGTTGATATTGTTAAAATTCTTAAGATAAAGCTTGAGCAAGCAGGTTATAAGGTTGTTTCAGCTTTTGATGGAGACGAAGGATGGGAGAAGTTTAAAGCTGAAAAACCGGACCTTGCGATTTTGGATATAGGTTTGCCGAAGATGGACGGAGATACTTTATGCGAGCTTATAAAGGGAGAAGGTTCGCATAGCGCGCCCGTTATAATGCTTACCGGTAAAACGCTTGTGGGCGATATGGAAGACGCGTTTAAAGCCGGCGTGGATGTTTATATCAATAAACCTTATGATATGAAACATCTTTTGGAACATATAAAAAAGCTTATTTCTTAAAGCCAATGGCAGTGTCGCAACAGGCGCTATGCGTATCGGGCGACCAAAAAATAGTCAAAAAATAGTCTTATTTCCAATAGATGTCAAAATATAATATAATACTGTAACTGTACTGAGCATCTTTAAAAAAGGTGTTCAATTGATTATTGAATTTAATATTTTTGTCGGTTAAGCATGGAAGGAGGAAAGTATGGCGGTAGTTATAAGACTTCAGAGGCATGGAAAAAGGATTCAGCCTCATTATAGAATGGTGGCCATTGAAAAAAATCGCGGTCCGCATGGCAGGCCGCTTGAAATTTTAGGCCATTATGATCCTAAAGCGGTAAAAGATAAAGATAAAGTCCATGTTAAAATGGAAAAGATTGAATATTGGCTTAAAAACGGAGCCAAGGCGTCTCAAACGGTTTCTTCACTCATAAAAAAAGCCAAGAAATCAGCGGCTTCAAGCGAGTCCACGGGTGTTGAGCCTAAAGCTTAAGATATTGATCGGGAGTTGAAAATGAAAGAAGCTTTGACATATATTGTCGGTTCTTTGGTGGAGAAATCAGATGAAGTAAGTTTGGATTCTTACGAAGACGGAAATGTTATAAGATTTAAAATTAATCTTGATTCTTCCGACCGCGGACGGGTTATAGGAAAAGAAGGAAGAGTCATAAAATCAATTAGGAATTTTCTTCAGTCAGTCGCTCAAAAAACCGGCAAGAAAGTTTTTATTGATATCGTTTGATCTATGAAAATAGATGTGGTTACTCTTTTTCCCGGCATGGTGGACGCGCCTTTATCGGATAGCATCGTGGGCAGGGCGAGAAAGAAAAAACTGCTGAAATTAAATTTTGAAAATCCCCGAGATTTTACGCTTGATAAGCATAAAACCGTTGACGGCAAGCTTTACGGCGGCGGAACGGGAATGCTGATGATGGCGGAGCCTGTTTTCAAGGCGTTTGAAAAAGTAAAGAAGAAAAATTCTTTTACCGTGCTTCTTTCTCCCAAAGGCGCGGTCTTTAATCAAAAGACGGCTCTCGCGCTTGCCAAAAAGAAACATCTGATTTTGATATGCGGCCATTATGAAGGAATTGACGATAGAATCGGGAAATACGCGGATCTTGAATTGTCCATAGGCGATTATGTGCTTACCGGCGGAGAACCGGCGGCGGTGGCGGTGATAGACTCCGTAACCAGGCTTTTGCCGGGTGTTTTAAAAAAGGAAGACGCGACCGTGAACGAATCGTTTTCTTTTAATTTGCTTGAAGCTCCTCAGTACACAAGGCCTGAAATTTGGAAAGATTTAAAAGTGCCAAAAGTTTTATTAAGCGGAAATCATAAGCTTATTGAAGAATGGAAGAGAAACAGCTCTTTGTCGGTAACAAAAAAAATAAGGCCGGATTTATTAAAAAAAGGCGAACGAACAGCGGAGGAAGTATGAAAAAAGTGGAATCCAAAATAGAAGCGGAAAACAGAAAATTTAATTTTAAGTCCGGTGATACCGTTAAGGTTCATTTTAAGATTATTGAAGGCAACAGTGAGAGAATTCAGGTTTTTGACGGAGTGGTGATAGCTGAAAAAGGCGGCGGCCAAACCGCGACTTTTACGGTCAGAAAAATTTCTTCAGGCGTGGGTGTTGAAAGAATTTTCCCCTTGCATTCGCCCAGAATCGCCCAGATAGAGGTTGTAAAAAGAGGAAAAGTAAGAAGAGCCAAAATATATTATCTTAGAGGTCTTTCCGGAAAAGCGTCAAAAATTAAAGACCGCAATAAAAACCTTGTTTCCGGTAGTAAAACGGAACGGGAAGAAAAGATTGAAGTTAAGCCCCTTGAAGTCGCGAGTGAAAATACGGCTGAGGTAAAACAGCCGGAAGCCGCTGATTTAAAAACCAAATAAAAACGATTTGGCGCAATAAGCGGATTGGCGCGAAGGTTTCGGTTTGTTCGTAATCTTTAAGCGAAAGGCGGCTTTCAAGCGGCTGCCGCGGAGGTGAAATTGAGTAATTTATCTCTCTCGGATTTTGACGCTTCCGTAATTAAAAAATTCGGCCCGGATATTCTTATAGGAGTGGATGAAGTAGGCCGGGGCCCTCTGGCCGGGCCCGTAGTCGCCTGCGCCGCGTTTGTTCCCCTCAAAGCTTATCAAAATTTATCAAACATAAATGACAGTAAAAAACTGACTCCCGCCAAAAGGAGTTTTTTTTTCGCGCGTATGATTGAAAACGGCGTTCGTTTCGGTTTCGCTTATTGCGATCATAAAAAAATAGACGAGATAAATATTTTAGCCGCCACATTTAAAGCCATGAATCAAGCGGTGGAGCGGCTTTTGGCTTATACCGGGGCTGACGGCGGGAAAATTTTGGTTTTGGTTGACGGTCCTCATAAAATAAAAGGTTTTCCCTCAAAACAATTGCCCGTTACTGGAGGAGACGGCAAATCCTTATCTATAGCTTGCGCCAGTATTTTTGCCAAGGTTATAAGAGATAATTGGATGAATATTCTGCATCTTTCATATCCCGATTACGGTTTTTCAAAACATAAAGGCTACGGCACCGCGTTTCATTTGGACGCTCTCAGAAAGCATGGGCCAAGCCCCGTTCATCGCAGGAGTTTCGCTCCGATGAAAAATATAAAATCAGTTGAGAGTTTATGCTGAAAGAAGGGCGCAAGTATGAAGATATGGCTTGCGAGTATTTGAAAAAAAACGGTTTTTCCATTATTGAGCGGAATTATCGCTCGGTTACCGGAGAAATAGACATAATCGCCCGCGAGGGCAAAAGCCTTGTTTTTGTTGAAGTTAAAGGGCGAAAAAATGAGAAATTCGGCAGTCCTCTTGAAGCGGTAAACAAGCCCAAACAGCTTAAAATTATAAAAACCGCCATTTGCTTCGTTAAGCAAAATAAAATGTGTTCCGAAAAAATAAGATTTGATGTTGTGGGAATATCGTCCGGAGATAAAATTGAGCATATAAAGGACGCCTTTCAAAGCGAAGAATATTTTTATTAAGGCTAATAAGGAAAAAACTATGAATGACAACAATGAACTTTTAAAGATTAAAAAAACCGTTAAATGGATTAACGCCAAAACCAAGAACAGAAAACCTCTAACCGCCATCATTACCGGCAGTGGTCTGGCGGAATCTTTGCCAGAATTAAGCGATAAACTGGTATTGCCGTATAAAAGCATACCCGGCTTTCCCACTACGACGGTTAAAGGCCATAAAGGAGAGCTTGTTTTTGGAAATTATAAGGGTAGGCCGATAGTCATTATGCGCGGGCGATTTCATTTTTATGAAGGTTGTAAAATGAGTTTTATAGCAATGCCCATAAGAGTATTGGGTTTTTTGGGTGTTAAAAACCTTATAGTTACGGCGGCCGTCGGCTCATTGCGTCCGGCAATCAAGCCGGGAGAGATTGTTTTGCTTAATGACCATATCAATATGACCGGAGACAATCCTCTTATAGGCAATTATAACGAAAAATTCGGCGCGATGTTTCCCGATATGAGCAATCCCTATGACAAGAAGCTTTTGAAAATCGCGTCTAAAGCCGCGAAAAAACTTAAAATAAAAATCAAATCGGGAGTATATTTCGCGGTTAGCGGGCCTTCTTATGAAACGGCGAAGGAAGTTGGGGTTTATCGCATGCTTGGCGGCGATGTGGTCGGCATGTCGGTGGTGCCAGAGGTTATAGCCGCCAGACAAATGAAAATAAATGTGCTCGGAATTTCTTGGGTATCCAATTTTACCACCGGCATATCAAATAAAATCATTGAGCATAAAGAAGTGCTTGAGCTTGGCGGGAAAGTCTCGCTTAAAATAAAAGCGCTGATTGAGGCCGTTTTAGCATCCAAGTCGGCGGGCGGTTCTTTATGAGAATGATAGACCTCATACTTAAAAAGCGCTCTTCGCTTGAGCATGATTTTAAAGAATTAAAATTTATAGCCGATGGAGCCGCGAGCGGAAAGATTCGCGATTATCAGCTTTCAGCTTGGCTTATGGCGGTGTTTTTTAACGGTCTTTCAAAAAATGAAACCGCCTATTTAACCAAAGCGATGGTTTTATCCGGCGATAAAATGAATTTGAAATTTTTAAAATCAGCGCGAGTTGATAAGCATTCCACCGGCGGCGTCGGCGACGGAATTTCATTGGCTTTGGCGCCCATTGTGGCTTGCAGTGGCGTTATTATTCCGATGATGAGCGGCAGAGGCTTGGGCCATACCGGCGGAACTTTGGATAAATTGGAGTCCATAAAGGGCTTTAAGGTCAGATTATCTCAGTCTCGCATTATCAGTCAGCTTAAAAAAACGGGAGTTTCCATGTTCGGCCAGACTGAAAGGCTCGCTCCCAGCGATAAAAAACTTTATTCATTGCGGGACGCCACTTGCACCGTGGAATCTTTGCCTTTGATAGTTTCCAGCATACTTTCAAAAAAATACGCCGAAGATTTAAACGGCTTGGTGCTTGATGTAAAATACGGTTCGGGGGCTTTTTTAAAAGATTTTAAAAACAGCAGAAAGCTTGCCGTTGCTTTAAAAGCGACGGCCCGTCGCCTTGGCATAAAATGCGTGGCTATTTTAACCAATATGGAAGAACCTTTGGGAAACGCAATCGGCAATGCCGTTGAAATGGAACAATCCATACGGATTTTAAAAGGCGAAGGCGGCCCGGAAGATTTTATGGAAGTTCTTGAAGTTTTAAGCGGCTGGATGATTTATCTCGGCAAAAAAGCGAAAAGCGTGGATGACGGGATAAATAAAGCGCGTAAAGCCGTTGAAAGCGGCGCGGCGCTTGATAAAATGCGAGAAATAATCAAATGGCAGAAAGGAGATCCGCGCGTTTTGGATAATCCCGAAAAATTTCTTCCCAGATCAAAATCTTTTTCCGTCGTTAAAGCCGCGAAATCCGGCTATATAAAAAAGCTTGATGCCAGAATTTTGGGGCGCGCGGCCATTGTTTTAGGCGCGGGACGCGCGAAAGCGGAAGACGCCGTTGATTTTGGCGCCGGAATAATTTTAAAAAAGAAAACGGGAGATAAGGTTAAATCGGGCGAGATTATAGCCGAATTATACGCGGGGGCCCCTTCGCAAATAAATGAAGGTGGAAAAATGTTTATGAAAGCTTTGGAGATTTCCAAAACCAAAGTAAAACGCCCGAAGATTATAAAAGAAATAATAAAATAGCGCGGCAGTACAACAGTGCGACAGAATAATCTGCAGTTATATTGGAGAATATCAAATGAAAAAGAAAAATGTGAATGTATCCGATCATCCTCTTGTTTTGGATAAGGTGTCAAAAATCAGGGATAAAAAAACAAGCGTTAGGGATTTCCGGCATCTAATGGGCGAAATATCCATGCTTCTCGGTTATGAGGCCCTCGCTTCGGTTAAACTTAAAAATGTGATTATAAAAACTCCGCTTTCGGATTGTAAAAGCAAAGTTGTGTCTCAAGATATAATTTTTATTTCAATTCTGAGAGCCGGACTTGGCATGGTGGACGGTTTGGTGGAATTGTATCCCGACGCGAAAATCGCGCATATAGGCATGTATAGAAACGAAAATACTCTTACTCCCGTGAAATATTATTTTAAAGTTCCCAAAAAAGTTAAAAACAGTTTTGTCTTGCTTGCCGATCCGATGCTTGCCACCGGCGGGTCGGCTGTTGAGGCTGTGAATATGCTGAAAGCCAAAGGCGCCGATAAAATTTATTTCCTTTGCCTTATCGCTTCCAAAAAAGGGCTTGATTATTTTACTTCCATTCATCCCGATGTTCCGGTTTTTGTGGCCGCTGTGGACGAAAAGCTCAATAATAACGGATATATAGTTCCGGGTTTGGGCGACGCGGGAGACAGGACTTTCGGCACATTGTAATGAAATAGCGCGGTAGCGCAACAGAGCGGCGGAACAACAGTATAAAACTAAAAGGCAATTTGCTTTTTTATTTATGCGTTTCGGACATTTTCTTCAATTCGGCCAAATTAATAATTTTAATGCATTTAACTTCTCTTTTTATTATTTTGTTTTTTTCCATGGCGGCAAGCGCTCTTACCACCGTTTCCAAAGCAAGTCCGGTTATTTCCGCTATTTCGGTTCTCTTTAAGCCGTGTATTGTCGGGTATTCGGTATTTTTACTTTTAAAAGATATGGATTTCAAAAGAGTGCCGGCGATTTTTTCTTTAGCGGGTTTATAGGCCGTATCTTTGAGGTTTATCTGCATAGCGTAAATATCGGCGCTGAGTTGTTTAAGAAAAAGCATGGAAAGTTTTGGATGGGAATCCAGAAGGTGTTTAAATGCTTTGCGAGTTATGGTGGATATAACGCTTTTTCCCATGCATTCGGCTGTTGCGTCATAATTAGCTTCCATAAAAAGAGTGATATGGCCGAAAACTTTTCCGGGATGGTGTATCCATGTAATCAGTTGCTGTCCGTTGGAATCGGTCGCGAATATCTTTACCCTGCCGTTGCAGACAATAAAAATACGGTCGGGGCGCTTGCCTTCTTCAAAAGCAAAGTCTCCGTTTTTATAAGACACGGAATGCTTTAAATTATTCCATTCTTTTTTTGTTTTCAAATCCAAATCGTTAAAAACGCAATCTTTTTTAAATATGCATTTAAAACAATTCGGGTTGTTATGAGCTTTAAAAGACATTTGACCGCCCCCGCTGAAATTAACCCAAAAACTTCACTTATTATTATATTAAATTAGAAAAGGATTTTGATTTGATTTTGGTCACATTGAAAATGCGCTAAGCGCATTTTCAGTCACCAGACATCAAGTTGCCAGACGCAAGGGCGCATCCATTATGCCTTTTGGTGTTTGTGGCTGCCAAGCTGTTTAGCTGCCTCGCAGTTCTGTTTTTTGCTAAACTATGCTTATGTTTAAGGATATCAAGCTTCTCGGCAAAGAATCAGCCATTTACGGTCTTTCCACCGTAATAGCGAGATTGCTTAATTTTTTCCTTCTCCCCTTCTATACGCATTATTTAACAACAGGCGATTACGGCATAGTCGCCGCGGTATTTTCCTATATAGCTTTTCTTAACATTCTTTATCAATATGGCATGGATCAGGCGTATATGCGCTATTCAAAAGAAAATGAAAAAACCTTTACCGCGGCTTTTATAATGGTTTTTATCGTTTCTCTTGTTTTCACCTTAATCTTAACGGGTAATCCCGGTTTTTGGGCCGAAGCGGCGGGCATAAAATTTCAAAATAGCGCGCTTATTAAATATGCGGCGCTAATTCTTTTCTTGGACGCTCTTTCAATTGTCGGTTTCGCCGACCTTAGAATGAGCCATAAGGCTCCGTATTACGCTTTTATAAGAGTAATGAGCATTATCATTAATTTAAGCATGAATATCTTGCTTATAGCGAAATTCAAATTCGGCGTGGAAGGCGTTTTTCTCGCGAATATCATTTCTTCATCAATAACCTTGATTTTTCTCGCTCCTTTATATTTTAGGCGGCTTAAATTTGAATTTGACGGAGCGCTTGTTTATAAACTGCTGAGTTTTGCCATGCCCCTTTTGCCCGCGGGACTCGGCGCCATGGCCGTCAGGGTTATTGACAGGCCCATATTGCTTAAATTTTCCGGAGAATCCGCCGTAGGCGTTTATCAGGCGAATTATAAGCTCGGTATTTTTATGATGCTTTTTGTCAGCATGTTTGATCAGGCTTGGCGGCCTTTTTTTATAGAAAGAGCCGATAAAGAAGACGCGCCGAAATTATTCGCGAGAATTTTAACATGGTTTTTACTTGCCGGCGGCTGGATTTTTCTCGCCGTCTCGTTTTTTATCGCCGATGTGGTTAAAATACGCTTGGCGGGAACGGTCATTATTCATCCGTCTTATTGGGGCGGGCTGTCTCTTGTGCCAATAATTTTGGGCGCGTATTTATTTTACGGCATATATGTTAATTTTCTTGCCGGCATAATTATCCGCAAGAAAACCAAGTGGCTTATGGCAGCCGCTTTAATCGGCGCTCTCGCCAATATTCTTCTGAATTTAAAACTGATTCCTCTTTACGGCATGTATGGAGCGGCATGGTCGGTTTTATTTTCTTATGTTTTAATGGCTGTAATGCTGCATGAAATTTCAAGAAGGATTTATCCCGTAAAATATGAATATGGAAGAATCTTGAAAATTTTTATGGGAATAGGGTTTTATGGCGGGCTTGTCTTTATGTGCGACGCGACGGGTAAAATCGGTGTTCTTCTTAAAAGCGCGGTTCTTTTAATGTATCCGGCGGTTTTCTGGTTTTCCGGTTTTTTCTATGATAGCGAGAAAGCAAGAATCAGAAAGATTTTGACCGGCAAGAAGTAAGTAGTTAGTGAGGAACGGGAGTTATTTGTTATTTGAATTTTTTTGTTCTTTGTGTCTTTTCTTTTTTTGCTGTTGCTTGTGACCTGTGACCTGCAATTCCCGCTTTTGGCGGAAATTGCTACTTCCTTCTATATCTTATCGCGGATATTTTAGATAATTTATCTTTCAAATTATTGGCAAAATCTTCAGTGTCGCCTATCAGCGTTTCATGCACCTTATCCTCTTCTATTTCAAGACAAACATCTTCAATATCCTGGCCCATTTTGGCTTTTAATAATCCCGATTTAACCGTTGTCAAAATTTGAGAGGGATAAACGCTTCTATAGCCGGTAACCAGAAAACTGACTATGCATGCCAGTGACGCGTAAGGCGCGATTTCTTTGCCGAAAATTTCAATCGCCATAATGCTGGAGGCGATAGGCGTATTTGTCGCTCCCGCCAAAACAGCGGTAAAGCCCAAAGCCGCGAAAGTTTCTCTGCTTAAGCCGAATAAATCGGCGAATAGCGTTCCGCTGGTGGCGCCTATAAAAAGAATTGGCGTTACTATTCCCCCGCTTCCGTAAAAACTTAAAGTTATGCTTGTAAATATTATTTTAAGCAGAAAGGTATACCACATATTCATTTCGCCGTTTATGGAGCTTTCTATAATGGGCAAACCAAGCCCCAAATACTCCGTGGAAAAAATCATGGCCAATATTATCAGAGACAGGCCGCCTATAATGGCGCGATACGATTGTTTTATTTTTTTTGCTATGGCGTGGAAAAATGACATAAATTCTATTAATAAAAATGAACAGATGCCGAAGAAGGCTCCGGCTAAAATCACTTTGATAAAGAAACTTTCGGTAAAGACGGGAATAAAATTAAGAGTGTGGTAAAAATAATCCGCTCCAAAAAAAGAGGCTACTTGGTATGCCGTTATGCCGGCTACAAATGAGGGCAATAAAACTTCATAAATCATGCTTCCGACAAAAAGAGCTTCAACGCCGAATATGGCTCCGGCGAGCGGCGTGCCGAAAACGGCGGC
>DAOWGR010000133.1 GCA_030637365.1 Elusimicrobiota bacterium | reverse complement strand
CGCGTTTAAATGAACGGGCACTATTCTCTCTTTGGAACCTTTGCCCATCACCCTAACCCATCCCTGCTCCATATTAATCGCTTCAAGCCTTAAAAAAAGAGCCTCGGAAACTCTCATGCCCGTGGCGTAAAAAAGTTCTATGGCCGCCACTGTCCGCAAAAGAGAAAATTTTTCAAGCGCTGGAAAACTTAAAAGCGTTTTCATATCGCTATCCGATAAAAAACGCGGTAAATTCCCGATAAGCCTTGGCGTCTTAAAATTTTTTGTGGGATTTTTTGAAATTTCCCCCTCAAGCATAAGAAATCTATAAAACGAACGAATAGATTCCGTTTTCCTAAATATGGAAGCGGGCTTGAGTTTAAACTTGGACTTAAGCTGCCACAAATAAGTTTCTATAACAAACGCGTCAGCTTTTTTAATATCAATTTTTCTTATATCGCAATAAACGCCGAAAGAATCAATATCGCCTGAATATGCCAGGCATGTATTTTTGGAAAGACCTCTTTCATTTGATAAATGCCTAAAAAAAACTTTGCTCAATTCTCTCATAAGCGAATAATGATATTCACGCCCGCGCGAAAATTATTTTTGAACTTTCTCTTTTTTTGCCATAGGTTTCTTCTTTTCGCCCACATTGCCTTTGAAATTTAAAAATTTTTCACGCAAATTAAGATCCAATTCCTTGGCTTTATCGGGATTTTCTTTAAAATAGATTCTGGCATTTTCTCGACCTTGGCCTATTCTTTCTCCCTTATATATGTACCAACTTCCGGCTTTATCCACAAGGCCGGTTTCAACACCCATATCCAAAAGACAACTCTCGGCGGATATACCCTCGCCGTGAATCATTTCAAATTCCGCCCGCCTATAAGGCGGAGCGACCTTATTCTTGACAATTTTAACCCTTATTCTGGAACCTGTGATAATATCCCCTCTCTTAAGAGTTTCTATTCTGCGAATATCCATTCTGACGGAAGCATAAAATTTAAGAGCCAGACCGCCCGTAGTCGTTTCGGGACTTCCGAACATTACGCCGATTTTATGCCTTAATTGATTGATAAAAATCACCGTGGTTTTGGTGCTTGCGATTATGGCTGTAAGCTTTCTTAAAGCCTGCGACATAAGCCTTGCCTGAAGTCCCATATGAGAATCTCCCATATCGCCTTCTATTTCGGCGCGAGGCACAAGAGCGGCTACGGAATCTATTACTATGATATCCATGGCGCCGGACCTGACAAGCTTTTCCGTAATTTCAAGCGCCTGTTCTCCGGAATCCGGCTGGCTGATAAGGAGATTATTTATATCAACGCCCAGCTTTTCGGCGTAAAAAGAATCCAAAGCGTGTTCGGCGTCTATAAAAGCCGCCATTCCCGTTTTTTGCGCGTTGGCGATTATATGCAGAGCCAAAGTGGTTTTTCCAGACGACTCGGGGCCGTAAATTTCAACAACTCTTCCTCTCGGCAAACCGCCTATGCCCAATGCCAAATCCAATGACAAAGCTCCGGTTTCAATTACTTCTATTTTTTTATTGGTTTTATCCCCCAATTTCATAATGGCTTCTTTTCCAAAAAGCTTTTCTATCTGCGACAAAGCCACATCCAAGGCTCTTTCTTTACCTTCTTTAGACATATTCCCTCCAAAAATTTAATTTTCATATATTATACTATCAAATGCGGTTATATTCCGAATACAAATTTAATATAATTTGAATATGATTAAATATATGGCAGCGGCAGCTTTCTTTATACTTTCACCTTTATCCGCAATGACCGGTTCAGCTTTAGGCGATATCCAAACAAATGCTCCGGCCTATTGCCTTTATAAAAGCAAATCTCAAAAAAAAATAACCGTTAAAAATTTGGAAAAACGCATATCCAAAAGCGATGTGGTTTATGTCGGCGAAAGCCATGATCAAATAAAAGACCATATGGCGCAACTTAAAGCGCTTGAATTTTTATATCTGGCAAACGGCGAAAATGTGGCGGTTGGTTTTGAGATGCTTAATTTCACGCTTCAGCCCATTCTTGACGATTACGCGCAAGAAAATATAAGCGAAACCGAATTCTTGGAAAAAGCAAATTGGGAAAAAGAATGGGGGTTTGATTTTAATCTTTATAAGCCCTTATTTGATTTTATACGGGAGAAAAAACTCAAAGCCCTGGCTCTTAATCTGCCTAAAAAAATAGTTGGCAAAATAGCCCGAGTTGGCCTTGAAAACCTTTCACCCCAAGAGAGGAAACTCCTGCCTGAAAACATACATATTTCCACGGATGAAAGATATCTGGATTTTTTAAAAGCTTCTTTTGAAGAGGGGCCGATGTCGGGAATGTTTAAGTGGGAGAATTATTTGGCCTCCATGTCCGCGTGGAATGAAGTTATGGGCTCAAAAATGGCCGATTTTTTAAATAAAAATGAAAAATACTCCGGTCTTGTAATAGCCGGCAATGGCCATATAATTTATAACGCGGGAATACCCTTTTCAGTAAAAACGCGAACTAAAAACCTTAAACATTCTTCTTTCTATACGGCAGACGCTCCAACTTGCCCGAAAAAACCTGATAAAAAAAATTTTGAATACGCGGATTTCATCTGGTTTATCAATCATGAAAAATAAAGACCGGGAAAGAGCCGGCCAAAAAAAGATAAGCGCCTAATAAAAAGCAATCAGAACCACAGCATTACCGCTCGGCGGCGATATGGCATCAAGAACATGGTTTAGTTATTTGGCCGTTCACAAAGAATTTGACATATGTCATGCTTAAGTTTTAATGATTTTTGGTATACTATCGTATACTCGGGATAAAGGTTGGGGAAATGGAAAAAATTTTAATTGTTGAAGACGATCATAATCTTATTATACTCTTGCAAACCATTTTGCAAAAAGAAGGCTATCTTGTTATGACGGCCCCTTGCGGAAAAATGGCATTGGATTGGCTTGTCAATTCAAAACCGGACCTCGTGGTTCTTGATATCGGACTTCCCGATATGAGCGGCATTAAAATCTGCGAAAAAATAAAAAGCGACAGAACCTTGCGGAGAATACCCGTAATAATTTTAACCGCCTATGAGGATAATAAAACAAAAATTCAAGCCAATTTAGACGCTCAGGCCGATCTGTTTCTCAATAAACCGATAGATAATAAAGACTTTAAATCAGCAATTAGAACGCTTTTGAAAAAAGCATCGGCCAATAAAGCGCTGAGACGGAATCTTTTCAAAAAAACCGCCCGATAAAAGAAGCCTCGATATTACCTCCAACCATTTTTTGCCCGCGCTTTTATCAGATTTGACATATATCACATATAAATTTTGGCTTTTTATAATATAGTATTTTGAAAATACGGGGGAAGAATGGCAAAAATATTACTTGTTGAAGATGATCAGAATCTTAGTTCTCTGATACAGAACGTTTTGGAAGCAGAAGGCTATCTCGTTATGACGGCCAATAGCGGCAAAATGGCATTGGAGTGGGTTGACAATTCAAAACCGGACCTTGTGATTCTTGATATCGGACTTCCCGATATAAGCGGCATTGAAGTTTGTAAAAAAATAAAAGGTTCAAATGTCTCGCGAAGAATACCCACAATAATTTTAACGGCCACGATGGACAATCAAACAAAAATGCAAGCCAATTTAGACGCTCATGCCGACCTGTTTCTCAATAAGCCTATAGCAAATAAAGACCTCATATCGGCAATTAAAATACTTTTGGAAAAAGCATCCGCGGATAACACTCTAAGACGAACCCTTTTCAGAAGAAACAAAACGCTATAATATAAAATTGCCAACCGCGTGAATAAGCTTATATGTAAATACAGTGATATGTACATATGGAAAATAAATCAACAAGAAAATCCTGGAACACAGACACCGAAACTATGCGCTTGTATATTGTATTTAATGCCTCATCAGGCAGGGCAATCACGATTCCGTCTATGACGGGAACCATGGCACATGATATCATAAGCGATATGATTGACCCTTTTTTACCATCGTAGTCCCGTATCATCCTATCAACATATTTTCGTATTTACGCTGTTTCTTGTTTTTATTTTTAAAGAGATTTGGAACGCCCGGATTTTACAGAATTGGCAATACTGCTCTCCACCTTATAATAGTCAACGGTGTGTTTTGCTATCTTTGTTATAAATTTTTTCGCGCTTGAATAATTGGGAACATTGCCGGTTAAAACGGCGATTATATAATCTCCTTGCGGAGAAAAAACAATGCCAACATCATGGCATGACCTTCGTAAAAGACCGGTTTTATGCGCCAATTCCCAACCTATCGGCAAACCTTTCCGCAAACGAGCTCTGGATTTTGAATGCTTCAAAAAATCCATCATCAACTCGCTTGATTGTTCATCCACAAGCTCTTTATTGTATATTCTCTCTATTAAACCGGCCATTTCTCTGGCGGTGGTATAATTTTCTCTCGCCACTCTGCCCGAAGTAAGACTGAACCCCTCAGGATAAATCTTGGTATAAACAAGCCCCATTCTTGAAAATTCCCGCTGAAGATAATTCATGCCCACATAATCCGACAGCATATTGGTGGCCGTATTATCGCTCTCGGTTATCATTTTATACAAAAGCTCCATTACGCTTAACTTTGTTCCTTCTCTCGCCCATTTTAAGGTGCCGGACCCCCCCCTTCTTTCTCTTCTCGTCAATCTTATCTGAGTATCAAAAGAAATATCTCCCTTTTTTATTTTTTCAAAAATAGCGGCCATCATCGGAAGTTTAACAAGGCTTGCCGAAGGAAAAAGCTTATCCGCCTTATATTCCCACACATTGCCACTGTTAATATCTTTAAAATAAACGCCCACATTGCCGCGATACGCGCGAGCTGTTTTTTCAAAGCGTTTTACCATCTTATCCCATTTGGCCTGATTATGAGGCCGAACTTTAGGCGTTGAAGAGAACTTTCCAACCAATGGAATGCCCGGGCTCGCTTTATAAAAGAAATAACTAGCCAAAGGCAAAACGATAGCGATAATAACCATTGTTCGCTTTCCAAACAACCGAATCTTTTTTCTTTTGACAAATTTTTTAATCATAGTAAATGAGAAATCAGAGTTTAGTGATAAGTGACAAATGATTAAGTTTTTAAAGGAAACTCCTTAACACACTCAATCTCTTAATCACTCAATTACTTAATCTCTTTTTTTGCCGCCTATTTTTACACGAGGTCAAAAATTAATTCTTTAGCGTCTTTTTTCCAATTGACTTTTACCGTTTGACCTTTTTTTAATTTATTGGTAAGCATTAATTCGCTTATGGGATCTTCCAAAACCCTCTGCACGGTCCGAAGAAGAGGCCTTGCGCCGTAATTACGGTCAAAACCTGTATTGGTAAGAAACTTTTTAGCTTCTTTGGTAATACTGAATTTTAAATCCCTATCTTTCAATTTGGCTCCGACTTTTTTTAAATTGAGCTCAAGAATTTTTTCCATATCACTTTCGGTAAGAGGCCTGAAAACCATAATTTCATCAACCCTGTTTATAAATTCGGGATTAAACACCCTTTTCACCTCTTCCATCACGGTGCTTTTCATCTCTTTATAATCTTTCTCGGTATCGTCTTGAGCGACAAACCCCAACGACTTTCCTTTGCTTATGAGTCTGGCGCCGACATTTGAAGTCATAATCATAATAGTGTTTTTGAAGCTGACTTTATGTCCGAGGCTATCGGTCAAAATTCCCTCATCCATAACCTGCAGCAAAATATTAAAAACATCCGGATGAGCTTTTTCAATTTCATCAAGCACAACAACCGAATACGGTTTTCTCCTCACAAGTTCCGTAAGCTTTCCTCCCTCTTCATAACCGACATAACCCGGAGGCGCCCCGATAAGCCTTGACACGGAAAATTTTTCCATATATTCCGACATATCTATCCTTACCATAGCGTCTTCATTTCCAAATAAAAATTCCGCCAAAACTCTGGCGAGCTCCGTTTTTCCAACGCCGGTCGGCCCCAGAAAAATAAAGTTTCCAATGGGACGCTTGGGATCTTTCATGCCCGTTCTGCTTCTTTTTATGGCCTGAGCTATGACCTTAACCGCTTCTTCCTGGCCTATAAGCCTTTTGTGAATCTCTTTTTCCATATGAGTAAGCTTCTCGGTCTCGCTTTCCGTCAAACGAGTAACCGGTATGCCGGTCCATTTTGAAGTAATACTCGCTATGTCGTCCTCGGTTACTTGCGGAACTTTTTTATCGCGGCTCTCGCGCCATTTCTTTTTCATGTCTTCATAAGCTTTCTTCAATTCTTTTTCTTTATCGCGCAATTTTGCCGCTTTCTCGTATTCCTGATTATAAATGGCATTATTTTTTTCTTTCGTTATATCTTCAATCGCGGCCTCTTTTTCTTTAAACTCCGAAGGAACAACAGAAATCATAAGTCTTGCCCTGGAGCCCGCCTCGTCCAAGACATCAATAGCCTTGTCGGGAAGAGCGCGGTCGGTAATATATTTATCCGACAGCTGCACGGCCGCTATAATCGCCGAATCTTTAAATTCGCATTTATGATGCTCCTCGTATCTGTCTTTAAGCCCGCTTAAAATTTCAATCGTTTCTTCAACCGTCGGAGGATCAACTATAACGGTCTGAAATCTCCGTTCAAGAGCCGGATCGTGTTCAACATGTTTTCTATATTCGTCAAATGTGGTGGCTCCTATGCATTGAAGCTCTCCTCTGGCCAAAGCCGGTTTAAGCATATTTGAAGCGTCTATGGCGCCTTCCGCCGCGCCCGCTCCGATAACGGTATGCAGCTCGTCTATAAAAACTATTATTGAATTTTTGGCCTTTCTTATTTCTTCTATTATCGTTTTAAGCCTTTGTTCAAATTCTCCTCTATACTTCGTGCCCGCGACTATTGAGGCCAAATCCAGACTCAAAAGCTTCTTGCCCGACAAAGTGTCAACAATATCTCCCGTCGCTATTTTTTGCGCCAAACCCTCAACTATGGCTGTTTTACCCACGCCCGGCTCTCCTATTAAAACGGGATTATTTTTTGTTCTTCTGCCCAATACCTGTATAATCCTGTTAATCTCGGTGCTTCGGCCTATAACCGGATCCAAAATTTTCTGATTGGCAAGCTGAGTTAAATCGCGGCCAAATTCATCCAATGCCGGTGTTTTGCTTTTGCCTTTAGGCGTTGCCGATTGATGCGAAGAAGCTCTGCCTTGAGAAGAGCGCCCTGTTTGCTCCGTTTCATTTTCACTGAGAAGATTCATGACTTCTTCCCGAACCGTTTCAAGTTTAAGTCCGAGATTATCAAGAACTCTGGCGGCCACACCCTCTTCTTCCCTGATAAGCCCCATCAAAATATGCTCTGTGCCTATATAGGTATGTCCCATATGCTGAGCTTCTTCAACTGCGTATTCCAAAACTTTTTTAGCCCTGGGAGTAAACGGAATTTCGCCCAAAAGCATCATATTATCGCCGGTTCCCACTATTTTTTCAATTTCGCTTCTGACTTTTCTTATATCCACATTAAGATTCGCAAGCACTTGAGCCGAAACTCCCTCTCCCAAAGCGACAAGACCCAAAAGTATATGTTCCGTGCCTACATAATCGTGATTAAGCCTCTTAGCCTCTTCCTGCGCTATAAGTATTACTCTCTGAGCTCTCTCAGTAAATCTCGTACCCATGAACTCCTCCCGTAAAATCAAATATGAAATCAATTAAAACCGCGCATACCAGTAAGTTAAAAGTTGAGAGTGAACAACACCATTTCTATGACTCCAAGACACTCAGACTCCCCGACTCTTTGACTCTCTTACGCTTTTTTTACTTTAATTCTAAAACCCTTAACGGATTGAACCACGACTTCGGCGTCTTTCGGAATATCGCCTTCAATACTGAACGCGTCCCAAAGCTCTCCTTCTATTAAAACTTTTCCGCGCGGAGAAAGATTTGTCTTAACCAAGCCTTTTTTGCCGTCCAAGGATTCACTCCCGGTAACAATCCTTTTCATATGCGCTTTAACCACCAGCCAAGTTAAAACGGCCACAATAGCCACTAAACTTAAAACAGTTGAAATTAATATGCTCATAGAAATAGACATCCCTCCAAAAGAAGATTGATCAAACAACATCAAAGCTCCCAGAATAATTGAAACTATCCCGCTTATCGTCAATAAACCGTAGCTTGCCACTTTTATCTCAATCACAAAAAATAAAAAACCCAATAGCATCAGAGCGATTCCCGCGAAATTGGCGGACAATGTCTGAAATGAATAAAAAGCGATAACCAAAGACACGACGCCTATGACTCCGGGAAATATCAGGCCCGGATTATAAAGCTCGATAAAAAGACCGGCCGCGCCCAAACTCATAAGTATCATCGCTATATTCGGGTTGGTAATGGTGGCAAGAAATTTTTGGCGATTTGTCTGCTCATAATATTCAAATACGGGATTGTTGATTTTTATCTTTCCGAAATCCTTAATTTTACGCCCGTCAATTTTGCTTATCAAATCATTCAAATCATCCGCCATAAAATCAACCACATTATCTCTGACAGCTTCTTCGGCGGAAAGAGAATCGCTTTTCTCAACCGCTTTTATGGCCCATTGAACATTTCTTCCCGTCTTCTGAGTTATGGATTTTATATACGCCGAAGCATCATTTAAAATTTTAGCTTCCATGGCGCTTGAGGATTCTTTTTTATCGCCTTTTGACGGCATCTTGCCTATCATTACGGGATGAGCGGCGCCGATATTTGTGCCCGGACTCATAGCGGCTATATGCGAAGCCATTGAAATAAAAACTCCGGCGGAAGCCGCTCTGGCTCCCTGTGGAGCCACATACATGGCAATGGGAATTTTTGACGCCAAAATTTTTTTTATTATCAAGCGCATTGATAAATCAAGTCCGCCGGGAGTATCCAAACGCACCACAAGCATATCAAACTTTTGGGCATTCGCTTTATCTATCGCTTGATTTATGTATTCCGCCGAAACGGGACTTATCACTCCTGAAAAAGTGGCTACCAATATATTTTTTATTTCATATTCTTTTGGTTTTTGTGCGAAGGAAAAAGACACTGAGCCCAAAGTTAACAATACCGCTAAAATTATTTTTCTATTCATAGGTTACCTTGCAAAATATCAAATCTGTATAATAGTGAAATATTATATATAAAAAAATACCAGTATATTTATATCAAGAATAAATTATACAATTTTAATAAAAGATTTACTTAATCATTGCAAGGAGCCAAATTTATGCCAAGCAAAAAAAGAGTTTTACTTATAATCAGAGATGGTTGGGGTATAGCCAAACCCGGCAAATTTAACGCCGTTCACAACGCGAAGAAAAAAAATATTTCCAAATTTCTTGAAAAATATCCCAATACCGTTCTCCAGCCGGCGGGAGAAGCGGTCGGTCTGCCGAAAGGTTATCAAGGATCATCTGAAGTCGGGCATTTGAATATGGGCGCCGGCAGAATAGTGGAGCAAGAGCTCAAAAAAATAATGGATATGATAGAAAACGGCTCTCTTTTTCAAACGGACGCTTTAAAAAACGCCGTGGAAAACGCGATTAAAAACAATTCAACCCTGCATTTAATGGGTCTTATTCAAGATGAGGGAGTTCACGCTCATCAAGATCATTTATTCGCGATACTGAAACACGCTAAAGAGAAAGGAGTAAAAACCGCGTATATACATTTTTTTGCCGACGGCAGAGATACCCCGCCAAGAAGCGCCTTAACTTTTATCAAAACGCTTTCAGATGAAATAAAAACCATCGGACTCGGCGCTATCGCCACCGTAACGGGACGATATTATGCCATGGACAGAAGCGAAAAATGGGAGTTAACGGATAAAACTTATGCCGCCATGGCAAACGCCGAAGGAAGAAAAAGCTTAACGGCGGAAGAATCCGTGCGAACGGCTTATGCTTCGCTCAAAAATCCCGACGGAAAACCGATTGTGGATGAATACATACCTCCCACGATAATAGCGGATTATCCGGGCATGAAAGACGGCGATTCCGCGGTGCATTTAAACTTCAGGCAAGACAGAGCCATTCAATTGGCCAAAGCTTTTGTTGAAAACGATTATCCGGGCAAACGCTTAAAAAAAATCAATTTGACATTCTGCGGACTGACAAGATATTATGACTCCTTTAAGTTTAACGCTCTCCCTCCAATGGATGAATCCGGAGACATGAATAATCTCCTGGGGCAAGTTATATCAAAGGCTAATCTCGCGCAATTGCGCCTGTCGGAAACACAAAAATTTAAGCATGTAACATCTTTTTTTAATGGAAAAACGCTTAAGCCTTATCAAGGAGAAGATCGCATGGAAATAAAGGGCTCTTTTGACCCTTCAAGTTTCGCCAATCACCCTGAAATGAACGCGCCCCAAGTCACCGAAAGAGCTTTAAAAGAAATACCGTCTCTCAAGTATGACTTTATTCTCATAAATTTTGCCAACTGCGATATGGTGGGACATACCGGAAACTATGATTCGGTTTTAAAAGCCGTGGATATTGTGGACGACAGCGTTGGAAAAGTGGTTGAATCGGGATTAAAAAACGGCTATACGGTAATGATAACGGCCGACCATGGCAATGCCGAGGAAATGTGGGATTATAAAACGAATATGCCAAAAACATCTCACACAACCAATTCGGTGGAATTTATCTTTATTGACAATAATGAAAAAACAAAATTAAGAAACCATGGAATCTTATCGGATATCGCTCCAACCGTATTGGAAGTTTTAAATATTGAAAAACCCAAAGACATGACGAGCCAGTCACTAATAACAAAATAGGGGAGAGGATATAGGGTAAAGGGAATAGGACATAAAAAAACCGGCTAATTGATAACGGCAAAGAAATAGAAGCGAGACATGGTATGGAAAAATTTTACAAACAACGAGCCTATGGCTCATCAAGTGCCGGAGTTATACAACTGGTCAAACTAAAGATTCATCCAAAATCAAAACACTCAAAAATATTAGCCAAATCAAAAGACGCTTATGAGATATGGATAAAAGAACCGGCTGAACGAGGCCTTGCCAATAAAGCGGCTATCGCCCTGCTCGCCAAAGAACTGGACATTCCTTATAAAAAAATAATGCTGATTAAAGGCGCGACTTCACCTTCTAAAATCGTTAAGATTTACTGAAAAAACCCGAGACTTTGCGCTTTTTCTTTATTTCTTTTTTATTCATTTGCCGTTTTTTGAGGCTTGTGACACGATACTTGAAACTTGTAATATATTGTCATACCCTACTATGACTATGAAACAAGAAACCATTAGAGGCGCGTTTATAGGAATCGGTCTGATATTTTTATCAACCCTAATTACGCTTTTCATAAGGCATCTGGATGTTTTTCCTCATCGCGCGGCGCCTGAATTTAGAATACTTGGCGATAAAAACGCCAAAATACATATTGAAGAATTTACCGACTTCGCTTGCCCGGCATGCGCGGGCGCGCATAAGATAGTTCATAAATTGTTCAAAGCGTTCGACGGAGAAATAACGGTAAGTTTTAAACATAATCCTTTATTATCTTTGCATCAATGGTCGGAATACGCGGCGGTTTACGCCGATTGCGCCGGCAAACAGGAGAAATTCTGGGAATACGCGAATCTTCTTTTTGAAAACAGGAAGGAGTGGGGCTATACGGAAAAAATGCCGAAAGCGTTTAAAATTTACGCGGAAAAACTTAATTTGGACATGAATAAATTTAACGCCTGCGCGAATAATCCCGAAATCATTAAAACGGTAAAAATGGATATGGCGGAAGGAACAATGCTGGAAATAAACGCAACTCCCACTTTTTTTATCAACAAAAAAAGAGCCGTGGGCGCAAATCAGCTTATTGACAATGTCAGAAAATTTGAATATTTAAGAAGGAAAAAATGACCCCACCACCTCTTTTATCAAACCATGCAAAGCATGGCAAATTTGCGAAGCAAATTACCCTACCACTCGCTTATTCGCCGAGAGGCGAATCTCACGATTCGCAAGCGAGTGGTAGGGTTATTTCGCATAAATGCCGAAATATGAAAAAAGAGGTGGTGGGGTGAAACCATCAAATAAAATTAAAAACTTATTGGGATTGACGGCAAGAATAATAGCCGGGTCGGTTTTTATGTACGCGGGTTTTTTAAAAGCCATAGCTCCCAGCGAAGAATTCGCCTATGCCATTGAGGGTTATGAAATTTTTCCAACATTTGTAGCCACAATGGCGTCTGTTATCATGCCTTGGGTGGAGATTTATATCGGCGTTTTTTTGATTTTCGGATTGTTCACGCGCCTCGCTTCATTCATTATGGGTTTATTTTTCGTTTTTTTTGAATTATTAATTTTGTCCGCGATAATACGACAAATTCCATTGGCAAACTGCGGTTGTTTCGGCTCGGCTTACAGCAATTCGGCCGCATTTGAACTGTTCCAAAATCTGATAATACTCTGTTTTGTATTTATCGCTTATAAATTCGGTGAAAATTTTTCGCTGGACAATTGGCTTAAAAAAAAATCCGCCGACAAATCCGAATCTTGAAAGAGTATCATTCAACGGGGCATAAAATGAAAAAAACAATCATACTTTCAGCCATTCTTGTTTTTTCGGCGGCAGGCTGGATAAGCGCGCGCAAACGCCAATATAAATACACTTCGGCAAATGCCGCGTGGATGACCATCTCCAGCAATAAAAAGAAAGGTTTAAAAAACCATTACATAGATATAAGCAAAAACGGAAATATTATTTCCAGAATAGAGCTAAAAAACAAGATAATAACGAGAAAAGGCTCGGTTTCAACTCAAATCGCCAAAGATTTTTTTAGAGAAGCAAAAAACTCGGAATCTTCCGTAACTGAAAATTCCAGAAGAACCAAACTGATTTTTTATAAAGGAGAAATACTTAAAATTTCGCTTTACTTAAACGGGGAACTGCGAAGAATAATCGCTCCTCTTGTTAATTTTGGAGAAGGATTTTCTTATGCTTTTAATCAAATTCAAAAACCATCAAAAAAACTCGCGATAGACGAAACCGTTGTCGCTTTTATATCCGTTGAGCCGCTTGAAAACGAGTTGTTGGATAAATTCGTGAAAGAAGCGGGAAAAGATTATAAATTTAAACTGATTGAAACCGCCGCTTTAAGAAAAACTATGCCTTTGCTGCGCGCGATTAAACAACCTCACAGACTTGTGCCGTTAACATCAAAAAAAGAATTAAAAGCGATACGAAAACTGATAAGAGAAAAAAAGCTTTACGGCTTGCGCACCCTATTTTATATTTACACCACAAGAGGCAAGTTCAAATGTTTTGTGTTTAACGCGAGATAAGCAATCAAACAACGAAAATACGAAAATAAGTTGATATGGAAATAAGACAATAATAAAACTCTGAAACAACGATTCTTTCGGTTCATTTGGTGACTGGCAACTGATGACTGGTGACTAAAAAATGCGCCAAACACATTTTTTTACTTGTTGATTAATATCTTTGTAATAACTAAAATAAGATTATGCCGGAACATAAAATTAAAATAATGGCTTTTGATGATGAT